>JAHELQ010000285.1:0-4175 GCA_024644125.1 Candidatus Aminicenantota bacterium
GGCGAAGCCGCGGAATCCACTGGAAGAATCGATGCTATCGCTATGGGCGGAAGTACTGGGAATCGAGGATGGAGTTATCGGTATTGACGATCATTTCTTCCGGTTGGGCGGCCATTCGTTGAAGGCGGCGATCCTGCTTGCCCGGGTGGAACAGGTGGTCGGTGTGAACATTCCCTTGACCCGGATGTTCCGTTATCCTACCATTCGTGGTTTGTGTTCCGCCATCGATGCCAATGATGGCGGTGTGCAGCAGCAGGCCATCACGGCTGGCGAAAAAAGGGATTATTACCCTCTGTCGTTCAGCCAGCGGCGGTTGTTCTTTATGGACCGGTTGGACGATATCGGCGTCGCCTACAATATCCCTTTCGCGTTAATTGTGGCGGGAGGGGATCTTCATCTCGATCTTCTGCTTCACAGCTTCAAACAAGTGATCCGGAGGCATGAGATATTGCGGACTTCGTTCCATAGTCATCAAAATCTTCCAGTGCAACGGGTTCATGGGCCCGAAGAACCATTCGTCGAACAGTGGTCGTTGGAAACGATCGTCGCTTCTAATTGCGACGTAGAAACTGTCGCCGCGAATTTCATTCGTCCCTTTGATCTTTCGCTTCCGCCGTTGCTGCGGGTTTGCGTGGCGGAATTGGCTGAGGATCGGTCCCTTCTGCTGGTGGATGTGCATCACATCGCTGCCGACGGAATGTCAACCAGTATCATGATCGACGAGGTCATGGCCTTTATGGCCGGGGAAGACAGGGCTCCGTTGTCGCTTCACTACAGGGACTACGCCGTCTGGCAACAATACATCCACAACGATTGGGATTCGCATCCGGGGCTCGATTATTGGCTCGGCCTCCTGGAAGCACCGCCTCCGCCGGTGAGTTTGCCGCTTCCGGGAGCGCGGCCGATTAAGCGGTCGTTTGCCGGGGCGCAGGTGGATTTTGAATTACCAATACCGCGAAGTGACAGGGAGATCACGCTCTTTATGCGCGCACTCGCCGTGCTTGGGGTTGTTCTATATAAATACAGCGGACAAACGGATCTTGTGGTGGGAACAGGAAGCGCGGGTCGGCAAAAGGCGGAAACCCACCGGATGATCGGCATGTTTGTCAATACCCTGCCCATTCGTCTCAAGCCGGAACCGGCAAAAACCTTCGGGCATTGGCTCGATGACGTGAAGGCCACAACCATCGAAGCCTTCGATCATCAAGATGTTCCCCTCGATCTGGTGCTGGAGCGTCTGCGATTCCAGCGCGACCCTTCGCGTAATCCATTGTTCGACGTATGCCTGGTGGTGCAGAATTTTCAGATACCGGAACTCCAGTTGGAGGGATTGGAGTTGAAGCCCGTGATCTTGCCGGAACAAACCGCGAAATTCGATGCGACTGTGTATGTCCGCGAGGGGGAAGGCCGGCTAGACTGCCGTCTCGAGTACAATTCCCAATTATTCGACTTTGGGACTGCCACCAGGTTTGCCTCTCATGTGCAAACGGCATTCAATCGCACAATGGATGATAACGATTGTCAGCTCCGGCAAATCGACATCCTGGGAGATGATGAGAAGCTGCTACTCATGCGGGATTTTAACGATACGGCGCGTCCTCTCGACAAAGAATTCACTCTTCCTGAATTATTCGCCCGGCAGGCGCTGAAACATCCTGATTATATTTCCCTGGTGGAGCCTGAAACCAATCTTCATGTCACGGCTCTGGAAGCGATGGAGTCGATGCTCCGATGGGCCGCCTCCATGAAAGCGGAGTATGGACTAAAAGAAGGAGAGATCGTGGGTGTCATGAGCGAACGCTCCGTACGATGGGCGCTTGCGCTGGCGGCTGTAATGGCGGCCGGCGGCGTGTATTTGCCGCTGGAACCCTCTCTGCCGTTAAAGCGGTTAATCATGATGATGTCCGATTGCGGCGCGCGGTTGTTTTATGCCGGGGATTCATCCCTCGCTGAAGCGACCCTGCTGACGAACGCAGTTGCAAACCTCCAATCGATAGATATTCGCGAAGCAAGCGATAAAATTGGAATCGCGGGCGGTAGAGCCGGCTCTCCGGCGTATATTATCTACACTTCCGGCAGCACCGGCACGCCCAAAGGAGTGCTGGTGGAACACAGAGGGATGGGGAATTTGCAATGGTTTTTCCAACATGAATTGAAGATCGGGGAGTCTGATCGGATCCTGGGCTTCGCGAAGATTTCGTTCGACGCGAGCGTCTGGGAGATCGCGATGGCGTTTTTTTGCGGCGCTTCGCTGATATTGCCTGTCCCCAATGAA
The DNA here is from genome assembly GCA_024644125.1 of Candidatus Aminicenantota bacterium. GTDB lineage: Bacteria > Acidobacteriota > Aminicenantia > UBA2199 > UBA2199 > JAHELQ01. The sequence continues at coordinate 2,276 of JAHELQ010000285.1, forward strand.
GACCCGAATCCCGCCCGTCTCCTTGAAACTATTCTTCGCCATGACGTGACCGCGGCCACATTGCCGCCCGCGTTCCTGGAGCATCTCGACGGTGAGCGATTGCGCGCTTCGTCCATGCGCTTGATTGTGAGCGCGGGCTCGGAAATGCCGGCTCGCCTGGTTTCCGCTTTTTGCCCGGAGATAACTCTCATAAACGCGTACGGCCCGACGGAGGCGACGATTTGCTCCACCTGGTGGCAAGCGCGGCAAGATCGACCGCATCATCACCGGGTACCCATTGGTACGCCCATTCCCAATACCAGGACCTATATTCTAGATTCTGAGCTTCGTCTTCAACCGTTGGGCGTTGCCGGTGAATTATGCCTGGCGGGATGCGGACTTGCCCGGGGATATGTGAACCGTCCGGAGCAAACGGAAGAACGGTTCGTCTATTGGGATCCGGGCGATTGCCGGTTGTACCGCACAGGCGATCTAGTAAGACTTCATGGCGATGGAACGATCGAATTCCTGGGGCGCATCGACCGGCAGGTGAAGATTCGCGGCTTCCGGGTGGAATGCGGGGAGGTAGAGTATTGGCTGCGCAAATATCCGGGGATTCGCGACGCGGCGGTGACGGACCGCGCGGATTCCGGCGGCGAGTCTTTCCTCTGCGCCTACCTGGAATGGAAGCCCGCCATCGACGGTAAACCGGATCCCGGCGAGATCCGGGAATTCTTGCGCAATGAATTGCCGGATTTCATGATTCCCGCCTATTTCATCGCCATTGAGCGCATCCCTCTCACGACGCATGGCAAAGTAGACCGCGACGCGCTGCCGGATCCCGACCTTCAAGCGGGAGCGTTCTCTTCTGATGATATTTTGCCCCGAACCCGGCTCGAACTCTCTTTGCAAAACCTCTGGCAAGAGACGCTCCTCTGCGAAGGCCCCATCGGTATTGACCAGGACTTTTTCCAGATCGGGGGCCACTCGCTGAAGGCCTCAATTTTGGTTGACAAAATCCAGCACACATTCGGCGTGCGCATATCGTTGGCGGAACTGTTTTTGCATCCCACCATCCGCGCCGTTGCAGGCGCGATCGGGCAACGGGCGGCTGCCGAAGAAGGGGATGATATCGATGCCATCGAAGAGAGGGATTATTATCTTCAATCGGCGGCCCAGCAACGGTTATTCTTTCTGGACCGGGTAGAAGGGATCGATACCAGTTACAATATGCCGTCGGTATTCAGAATCGAAGGCGCCCTGGATGTGCCGAAGCTGGAATCGGTGTTCGCGAGGCTGGCGGGCCGGCATGAATCGTTGCGGACCTATTTCTGTATGAAGGATGATCTCCCGGTGCAGCGGGTGGCACGCCGCGTCGAGATCGCCTTCGATGTGGAAGATCGCGGCAGGGGAGCGGAAGCTTCCGTCGAAGTTCTTGTCGGAGAGTTTATCCGGCCCTTCGGGCTGGAACATCCTCCGCTCTGGCGGGTCAAGCTGGTCCGCACCGGGCCGGAAGAATATCTGCTTATGTTCGATATGCATCATATCATCGGCGACGGGACCTCAATCGGCGTTTTAGTGGAAGAAGCGACTCGACTCTATAGCGGAGGCCAACTGGCACCGCCAACCATTCAATACAAAGACTTTTCCGCCTGGCAACAGACACATTCCCGGACGCCGCGGGCGCGACAACAAATGGAGTACTGGCTCGATCTTCTGGCAGGTGAGATTCCGCGGTTGCAATTGCCTACGGACTATCCCAGACCGGCGGTGAAGTCGTTTGCTGGCGCCCATTATGAATATCGATTCGAAGGGCGGTTCGTCACAGGAGAGATCACACTCTATATGAAGTTGTTGACCGCTCTAAATATCTTGCTCTTCAAATATTGCGTCGGGCAAGACATCATCGCCGGCAGCGGCA
>JAHELQ010000285.1:4185-6907 GCA_024644125.1 Candidatus Aminicenantota bacterium
TCAACGCGTTGGCCACACGGAATTTTCCCCATAGCTCCAAAACCACCGGGATGTTCTTGAAAGAGGTAGCGCAGGCGGCGCTCCAGGCGTTTGAAAACCAGGATGTTCAATTTGAGGAATTGGTGGACCGGCTCCGGTTGGAGAGGGATCCCTCACGCAATCCGTTGTTCGATGTCTGCCTGGTGGTGCAGAATTTCGAATTGCCGGATCTGGCAATGGAGGGGGTGACGATTTGTCCTGCGTCTTTTCCGAACCAAACTTCGAAATTCGACCTCTCCTTCTATGCCCGTCAACAGGAGGATGGAATCGATTTCGACATCGAATACTCCACGGCCTTGTTCCGGCAGGAAACCATCGAGCGCATGTCGCGTCATTTTTGCAATGTGCTGCGTCAATTGGAGGCGGATTCGGAGCTTCCTCTCGGGCGGATCGATATTCTGGAACCGGATGAGCGAAACCGGTTGCTCTACGGTCTCAATGAGACTGAAGCCGGATGGAATGGTGAATGCACAGTGGTTGAGCTATTCAATCGCCAGGTCAATTGTTTCCCGGACCGCGTCGCCTGCGGCCAGCAGGACAACCGGCAAATAACATTCGGGCAATTGGCATCGGAGTCGAATCAATTGGCCCGGTATTTAGTGGAAGAGCTTGATACAGGTCCTGAAGATCTGGTAGGAGTCATGCTGGACAACTCGATTCACGCTGTGACCGCTATACTGGCTGTATTGAAAGCCGGAGCCGCCTTCGTTCCGATCGATCCGGATCTCCCGGAGGGGCGGCAAAAGGTGATGATCGACGACGCGGCTTTGAAGGTCCTGATTTCCAGTAAAGATTCCATCCGGCGTTTGAACCGCCTGCAATGGGAATGCCCAACCTTAAAAGCGTTTTTATGCATCGATTCCTGCGATGTGCTTGGGGAAATCGAGGAGGAACGGAGCGAGTTGATGGAGGAGAAGCTCTGGGAATATGTGGGGGAGACGGCTATCGACGACATCACTGGCGGCGGCTGGATTTCCAGTTTTACCGGTTTGCCCTTCAGTCGCGAAGAAATGGATGAGTACAGCGATAACATATTCGAAAAACTCTCGCCCCATTGCACAAAGAAGACCACGATCCTCGATATCGGCTGCGCGTCGGGCATCACCATGTTCCGCCTGGCGCCTTTGGTCGGCTCGTATGTTGGCTGTGATCTATCCAGGGTAATAATTGAAACGAACCGCCGGCGCATACGGGAAGAAGGAATCGATAACATCCAGGTCTTCTGTTTGCCCGCCCACCGGGTGGATGAATTGGATTTGCCGGAAGTTGACATCGTGATCTTAAACAGCGTGATTCAGTCCTTCCACGGCCACAACTATTTGCGGCGGGTGATCAAAAAATCCATTGGATTGTTGGCTTCGAATGGGGTACTCTTTATCGGCGATGTGATGGATCAGGACTTGAAGCAACGGATGAAAGCGGACCTCCATATGTTCGCCCGCCAAAACCGCGACAGGGGCTTCAAAACCAAAACAGCGTGGGACGCTGAATTGTTTGTTGCGCGAGAATTTTTCGAAGACTTGCTTCAAGAACTCCAGATGGCGGGGAGCTGCGATTTCAGCTTGAAGAATCACACCATACAGAACGAGTTGACCAATTACCGGTATGACGTTTTGCTCACAATCACCAAAAACAAATCGGGGTATTCTCAATCCAATCCAAAGCGCAAACTCCAACACGACCGCAATCATGTGTCGCGCTACCAATCCTGCGCCGCGGGCAATCCGGCATCTATTCATTCGCCCGCGTATGTGATCTACACCTCTGGCACCAGCGGTATTCCCAAGGGTGTTGTGGTGGAGCACCGCAGTCTCGCCAATTATATTGTCTGGGCGACGGATCGTTATTCGGAAGCGAAGCCTGGACTCGTCCCCCTGTATACCAACCTGGCGTTCGATCTTACCATCACCTCTCTTTTCCTGCCGTTGGCGACGGGAAAAACGTTGTGGGCGTTTCCAAAAGCCGGCGATACCATGCCCATACTCCAGGTGTTGAAGATGTCTTCGGTCGAAATGTTGAAGACCACGCCGTCCCATCTCTCGATTATTTCCGAAACCGCGGGTTCCTTGCCGGAGGTAGGAGCGTTGGTGGTGGGAGGCGAAGAGTTCACAATCCGTCTGGCCCTGGAGATATCGCGCTTGCCGGGACACCGGGTGGCGATTTATAACGAGTATGGGCCCACCGAAGCGACAGTAGGCTGCATGATTCACCGCTTCGATCCCAATTGCGAAAATCACCGGCTGGAGTATGGAGTACCCATCGGGCGTCCGGTGGCCAATACCAAAATCTACATTCTGGACGGTGATTTGCATCCGGCGCCAATAAACTGCGCCGGCGAACTCACCATCGGCGGACTCGTACTGGCTAGAGGGTATCTCAATCAACCGGAGCTGACTGCGGAGCGGTTTATCGCAAATCCCTTCGCTCCCGGCCGGATCTACCGGACAGGAGATCTGGCTGCGGTGCGGAGCGACGGCATTGTCGAATTCAGAGGGCGTCTGGATCGTCAGGTGAAAATCCGGGGGCACCGGGTTGAATTGCAAGAGGTGCAAAACCGGATCGCGGCGCATCCGCGTATCAACGAGTGCCTGGTAACCGCATCCCACGAGTATGGCCTCTGCGCCTATGTGATAGGAGATGAAGCGCTCGCAGAGGAACATCTCCGCCAATGGTTGGCGGAGGT
>JAHELQ010000286.1 GCA_024644125.1 Candidatus Aminicenantota bacterium
CTCTTTTGCCGACCTTTTAGCCCAAAGGCAGTTGAGTATTCTATCTTAAAATTCCGTTTAAGTCAACCGTTGAAATCCAAATTTACGGCTGTTTCCGTTTTTTCTTCGCCTCGAAACTGGTTAGCAGTGGGCATCTCTGTCAGCGCGGAATCGACCTGCGCGTCATTGGTGTTGTCCTGGAAAAAATAGATATATTCAGCTTGACATGAAATGAGTTTTCGTGTTTAATTATAGCCAGTATGGCGAGAATTAGGCTTAACTTCCTCTGTGTTTTCATCATTTTGATATCCCTCTGTTCCTGCGTGAAACAACCGTTTTTTGCCGGGGCGGACGCAACTATTCTTCTGACTGCCGCCAAAAGCGGATTGCAATTGGATGAGAGCACAATCATCCTTATTACCGGCTTCAACGGAGATGGTTCCTATCTTTGGGACGGTACCCAGGTGGATCTGACAATTACCAACGGCACTCTGGAACGAGCCAGCGTCGAGTTGGAGGATGGCAAAGCCCGGGTAACCGCCACTGCAAATCAAGAGCGGGGAGACATGGTGATCGTTGCCCGTTCGGGCAATATCGTCTCAGAAGAGCTGACTCTCGCGGTCGGTAGCGTTTCGGAGGTGGAGCGAATTGTCGCTTCACTCGATCCTCCGTTATTGCCTGATGGCGGTGGTACTGTCCAGATCTCCATATATGTCTACGATAAATACAATACTCCTCTTTCTAGTATTTCGGTCGTATTGGAGTCCGACAAAGGGACTCTGCGATCCGGCGGCAAACCATTGGTTACCAATAATCAAGGGATGGTTACCGATTACCTGGTTACGGACCAGGAGGCGACGGTTACCGTGTATGCCGGCGAAAAGCAAAAGCAGGTGACTGTATCCAGAGCTTCCGACAATGTGCTGCCGCTGGCTAATTTTTCTTTTTCCCCGATAAATCCCAGGCCTGGCGAAACGGTGTATTTCAACGGAGCATCGAGTTCCGATTCCGATGGTTCCATCCAATCGTATCGGTGGGACTTCGGCGACGGGACATTGGGCGCCGGAGTGCGGCGAGGGCACGTTTTTTCTATCGGGACCAGTACGAGCCGGACCTTTACCGTCACACTAACGGTAGTGGACAACCGCGGCGGCGAGGGTAGTGTGTCGAAACAAATAACAGTGTCTGTAAACAATTGACCGGATGGCAGAGGCGTGATGCCGGCTGAAAAAGAAGAGTAAGGTGAGGGTGCGATGAACAAAGTGACAAAAACTGTTGTACCAATGATGTTGTTGCTCATTTTGCCGGCAATCTATGCGTCAGCCGGAGGAGATAGCGACGCTTCGACTACGTTTACAGTGTTGGGACCTGTCGAGAACGAAACGTTCCTTCCCGGCTCCGTTATGATCAGCTCCGATTTCCGCCACATTACATATGCCGTCAGAGTGGGCGAGCGTCAGCAAGTGGTGGTTGACGGCAAAAAACATAAGGTGTATGACGGGGTGATGATCGGAACCCCCATGTTTCTAGGTGATACCGACCGGTTGGTGTATATAGCGAAGGAAAATGGAGAAAAGAAAGGCGATGAAACCGTAAATGATAAATGGTTCCTGGTGACCGGGGATAAAGAACATAAAAAATATGATTTTATAGTCCCGCACTCTATTATCACCAGCCGCGACAATAAACGAATGGTGTATATCGCCAGAAGAGGCGATGCCTGGTTTCTGGTGGAGGGGGCAACGGAACATCCCGGAGGTATGGGAATCGAAAAAAGCAGTATTATGTTCGGGCCGGACGGCAAACACCTGGTTTTCGTGTACCGGCGAGATTCCAAATTCCATGTTTCCAAAGATGGGAAATCCGGTCCCGCTTTTCCCTGGATCGACGACAAATCATTGGCGTTCAGCCCTGACGGCGAGCATTTGGTGTATATTGCCGGCGAACGGAACGAGCAAACGGTGTACGTGAACCACCAAAAGATCGGCTCCTTCTCCAATATTCTCGATAAGGAACCGGAAGATCCACGACGGGTCATGGGTATGCGTCCCGGGCGGATGAGCGCTAAACCGGAACAAAAAGAGAAATTTTTCTTTGGGGCGGACGGTACGCTCCGTTTTTTCGGTATCCAGGAAAAACAATTGGTTCAGGTGGTGGTCAAGCTCTAACATGAAACGCCGCGGATTCACTCTTATTGAAATGATCCTTGTTTTTTTTTAATCGGATTGATCTCCGCCCTGGTGCTCCCCTATTTTTCCGGCACTCTAAACCGTTCAGCGGAACGACGCGAGATCGCCTCCATCGTCCATGCGGTAGAACGTTTGCGGAATGATTCTCTTTCCTTCCTCGAAACCGGGCGTATTTCTGCCGGCGACAATGCTCTACTCTTTTTTTTGGGGGGACAGGAGCGCAACCGTTTCGCATTCGACCTGCCGGTGGAGCTCGATAAAGAAATTGTATTCAACCGCCACGGACTAACACGTGGCGGTCGGGTGGTGGTCCCCTATTCCCGTAGCCGGAAGTATGTAATCATCGTGGCGGAGCCCTGGGGGCAGGTTCGGCTGGAGCGTTGGCTAGAAAAATGAGAACCCGCTTTCAAGCAGCAGGAAACACGGCTGGGCGCGGTTTCACTCTCATCGAAGTTGTGATCGCTATCATGATATTTATGTTGGTGATGGTGGCCGTGTTTCACTATTTTTCAGGAATGATGAGTCATCAGGAAAAACTCAAAGAAAAATACCGGCTGATCCGGGTGGCCCGGGAAGCCATCGATTCCTTCCTCGATAAGTCGGCGGTGGAAGAGTCAGGTTCCTGGGAAAAGGAGGGATTTCTCATCAAATGGGAAGCTTTTCCGGCTGAGGACAAACGCCGCATCCCATATACCGCCGGAGCCACAGCGTTCGCCCAACTAAAACTGATCCATCTGACTATTCATACGGCAGGGGAACGAACGTTGTTGGCGGCGTATGATTTTTTGATTAACGACTATTCGACGTTGCAGAGGCAGTAGGATGAGAGTCAAACGGCAGGGATTCACATTGATGGAATTGATCATATCCATCGCTCTCACCGCGATATTGGTGGCTGTTGTGTTCTCCGCCTGGCAAAGGACCCGTCTCAACGAAGAACGATTCGACAAAGTGAAAAAGATTGAAAAAGAGATTTACATCCTCTTTCATTCCTTTAACGGATTGTTTAAAAATACATCTTCCGTTAAAGTGTTTTACAACCTAAATAGTCTTCCATTCTTTGTCGGCGATGAGAAAAGGGTATTGTTGATCACCCGCGAGTCTTTGGTCGCGGCGCTACGCGGCCTTCATTTCGTCGAAATCAAGGAGGAGAATGGGAATCTCGTATACCAGGAGTTGCGCATGCAGGGATTACCGGAGGATCAACGGCCCGGCGCCGATATGTTTCCGGCGTCCTCCCCGTCCCAGACGATTTTACTTGAAGGGATCGATGGGTTGGGATTCCGTTACCTGGTAAAAGACGAGAGCGGAAAAAAGGATGTTTGGCGGAATCGCCTGCATTCGCTGGAAAAAGATGAATTCCCTGCGAAAATCCAACTGAGTTTCAACTACAAAGGCCAGGAATTTCAGTTTGAATTTAATGTGATTTTAAAGGACCGGTATGACAAAATCCCACCGCAGTTCCTCAACTAACGGCACTGTCCTATTTATAGTGCTCCTGTTCATCATGGCGGCCACAACTGTTGTCCTGGTAAGCAGCATGAAAATGTCCGCGGAATTTTCTCTGGTGGAGAACGAGCTCGACCGGTTGGACGCTTACTGCCGGTCGGTGAGCGGCCATCATTACGCGATGAACCGCTTGCTCACCAGTATCCGGAGTCGCGCTGAATTGAAAGATGCAAACCAACAACCCTATTCCCCCCGATTGCGGTTGGACGGAAGCCGGATCACAGTCAATCTGTTCAATGTGATTCCCGCAACTTACAGGGACAATATACCTGTGGCCGCAGAAACGCTTAAAGATCTGGAGGCTGTCGTTCAATTTCAAGATAGCGGAGGCCTCATCAATTTTTTCAAAATGGACCGTGTGCTCCTGAAGAATTTTTTTGCCCGGAATGGGCTCGGAAATGATAGATCCGATGTTGTTATCGACTCGCTTCTGGACTGGATGGATCCCGATGATTTTACCCGGCCGTTTGGGGCCGAAAAAGCATACTATCTCGATTTATCGCTTCCTCAACCCACAAACAGATTGTTGGATTCGCAGGAAGAGATGCTGGCGGTACGGGGAATCGACCGGGCATTCTACGACCGGGTGAGCGATGTCCTGGATTTTTCCGTCACCAACCTCGGTATCAATCCAAATACCATGCCGGCGGAGGCATTCTGGTTATTCCAGGGGATGACGGAGGAGAGGATTCGACATATTTTGCAAAAGCGGATGGAAAAGGAATTCGAAAGCCTCGAAGATCTGACTCTGGCCGCCGGTTTTAATTTTGCCCCCTATCCCCGCATTTTTCAATTTTTTACATCAAACGTCACTTATGTTAAAATACAGGCAACAATAAAAAATAACATGGCCGATAATCGCTATTTCTTTATTATCTCAAAGTTCGGTAAAAGCAGCCGCGGCGGAGTGTTCTCCCGCGACCGGGATGCCGGCGCGTTGCGGAAATCGTCCAGCGGCGGGGATAGTGAAGCTCCCTATGAAATTCTGGAATGGATCGAGGGGACAGGCACGGCGCAGACGGCTGAGGCGGAGGTCCGGCGATGAACGACGTACAGTCAGCCTATTTTCTCAACCTCGATAACGGCGAGATATTCCTCTCCGAAGAGGACATTCCCAGGAGACGCGGACAATTATATATGGTGATCAACCGCCAGAAGTTGTCGTTTCATTCTTTCACTGTCAAAAGCAAGAAAAAAATGAAGGATAGCCAACTGGTCGCCATCCAGTCCAATTTTGTCCCTTATAAAGACGCATTTTTAAACATCATTTTCGGTATTGATACTAAAAACGAGAAACGGATCTTTTTTTGGGTTGGCAATTTTTCAGTGGAAACCGAGCGGTTCTATTATGACGAAGTACCGGAAACCCTGGTTTTCAAGGGCGATCCCCAGAATTTGAAACATTACGATATCTTTGTCTTCAAGCGCATCTCCGGATTTGAAATCATCTATCTGCATAACAATGATTTTTTCACGGTATTCGAGCGTGACATCGAACAGATTGGCGAGCAGATCCTTTTTTTGTCCAGAAAATTTTCCCGGCCCTCCGGCCTCGAGGTGTGTTCGGAGATCGAAATTCCAGGCACGCTGTACTGTTGCCAGGTACATCCGCTGGAGACTGGCGGGAAATTGTTTTATCTGCCCGATTATTTCCCGTTGAAAAAGCGGTTTTCGAATATTTCCCGCAGCAAACAGGTGCGCAATGTCAGAAATATAGTCCAATCGTTGGATCGAAGCTTAACTGTTGTCGGCATTTTGCTTTTGTTGTTTATTTTGATATGCGGCGGATTATATTACTACTTATACAAAGACGGTGCTTCGATTGCCAAAAAATATAATGAACTTGACGGCTTGAACGTCAGGTCGAGCACTATGGAATTTCAACTAAACCGCCTTCGGCAGAAAATTAGCTCTTATCCTGATCACATGCGGTTTTTGAAGATTGTCTGCGAATCCCTCGATCAGGAGTCGTTCCTTACTTCCTATACTCTGGAGGGGGATACCGTCACCCTGGAAGGATTTTCCCGAAACAGCCTCGATTTGCTTGGCCGGCTGCGCAAAAGCAACTTGTTCAAAGAGGTTAAATTCAAATCCACGGTGCGTAAGAACATCTATTCACAAAAGGAGAAATTCGACATTGAAATTATCCTTTATTAAACGTTTTCGAAGCCGGGCCAGTCACAAGGACCTGCGGCGCAGGAAGAGACTGATTAAAATCGTCGTCATTCTTTTCCTGGCAATCGTAGCGATTGCCATGTATGTGATGGCTGTTGGAGCGGTGGTCATAAACAAAAAAATGATGCACATCAATCAGCGTGAAGCAACAATTACGAACCGGTTTGAGAACCTCAAAGCCGAGGCGGAAAAAATGCGCGCTCTTGTGTTGCCTCTGCAACCCGGCGACGATCTGGAAAAAATAAAGAACCGTTACATAAACGATGTGATGAACATTCTCAAGCAATTCAATCTCAAGGTCGATTCTTACCGTTCGGAAGTGGCGCAGGAAGATGGATTCCAGTTGTTTAAATACAATGTCTCGGTCCTGGGAGATTTTCTCGATGTCATCCGTTTCTTCAACATTGTCGGCAAACGGTTTCCTTTTTTGTATGTAGATAATTACATTATTAAATTGCACGGTGAAAAGTTTGTGCGTATTGATTTGAAGCTAGAAATCCTGGGGGAGGTCGCGGCTGCGCCATGAAACTACCGAAAAAACTTTCTGTAAAAACATGGTACAACATCGGCATTGCATTGGTGTTGGCGGTATTGGCTTATTCGTTTCACGGAGTGTACTCTTTGGCCGCCAATTATTTAAATGAGCGTAAACTTCCCCCCAAAGAAGCTGTTAAACCGAATCCGGTCCCGCCTCCTGAATTTTTCAGATTTGCCCCTCCGCCCCAACAATTGTACCGTTATGCGGTTTTCACCATGAACCGGGAAGCGCTCAATCCCGCCCAGAATGAAGCGGCTGCCAAAATCTCCAGCTTCGATATTTTAGGCGTCGTTAAACGAGACCAACTTTTTTTGGTAGTGCGCATCAAACCTTCCGGCAAGATTCAGTTGGTTGCCCAGGGGGAGGCTGTCAACGGCGAGAGCACAGTGAAAGATTTGACCACCTCCTCTGTGGTGCTACAGCAAAAAGACGGCGGGGAAAAGGTCCACAAGATTTTCGCATTCAACGGGGTGACGGAGCAGATTGCCCCCGCTAATAGAGCGAATAGAAAAAAACA
>JAHELQ010000287.1 GCA_024644125.1 Candidatus Aminicenantota bacterium
GTTGCCTTCGACAATCAGGATTATCAATTCGAGAATTTGGTAGAGAGGGTAGCGGCCACACGGGATTCCGGACGTAATCCATTGTTCGATGTCATGATGACGCTCCAAAATATTCAATTACCTGAAATGGAGCTTCCGGGATTGAAAATCGAGCCGATACTCAATGATACCGGCACAGCGAAGTTCGATCTAACGCTTCTGGCCTTTGAACGGGAAGATGCCATCGATTTTTCGATGGAATTCAATATCGCACTCTTCGATCGCGCCACCATCCGGCGCTTCATCGATTACTTCACGCGGGTGATCGGGCAGGTGACGAAGGATCCGGAGCTTCCGCTCGGCAAAATCGAGGTCTTGTCGCCCGGTGAGAAGCTCCAGATCCTCGATAGTTTATCGGGCGCAACCACTACCTGCGAGCGGGAATCGACAATCTTAGATGACTGGCTGTGGCAGACGGTCCAGGGACCAGACGGGATCGCGTTCATCCTTCCTGAATCTCCGGGCAGATCCGAATCCCGCATCGCGGGAGGCAATCACCAGGTGACCTACCGGTTCTGCGATCAATCGGCAGTCCGGTTGGCCTGTGAATTGCAGGAAATGGGAGCTGGACCCGAACGGATCATCGCCATCCTGGCGGAACCCTCGTTGGAAGTGATGATAGGGATTCTCGCCATCTTGAGGTGCAACTGCGCGTTTCTACCCATTGACAGGGATTATCCGCCGGAACGGATTGAATATATGCTCGACGATAGCGGCAGCGTTCTGATCCTGGCCTCTGACCGGGACAGGAAGCTCATTCCCGCCGGATTCCGGGCCTGTTTCTTCGAGCGGGCGGGCCGCCAAACAATCGAGCTTCGTGAAGCCCTGGATATGCCCTTGCCGGAAGATCCGGCTTATTCTATCTATACTTCGGGTTCCACCGGAAAGCCGAAGGGGGTGATGATTTCCCATCACAATCTGGCGAATTTCTACCGGTGGCACAACGCCACCTATGAAGTGACCAACCGGGACCGCGGCGCCAAATACGCAGGTTTCAGTTTTGACGCTTCCATCCTTGAAATATTCCCATTCCTCGCGGCCGGAGCCTCAATCTACTTCATCTCAAAAGAAGACAGGTTGGATCTCGAAAGTATGAATCGTCTCTTTCATGTCCATTGCGTCACCATGGCCTATCTGCCCACCGCGTTATGCCGGCAATTTATGGAGCTGGAGAACCGTTCCCTACGGTTGCTTCATACCGGCGGCGAAAAGTTGAGCGGTTATGTCCCCGGAGATTACCCGCTGGTGGATAATTACGGCCCGTCGGAATGCACGGTGATCACCAGTAGCCACCTCCTTGACAGTGAGCATACCCGCCTCTCCCTCGGAGTCCCTGTTCACAATACAACCGTTTGCATTCTGGATCGCCACGACCGGTTGCAACCTCCCGGTGTCCCGGGAGAACTCTGCGTCGCCGGCGCGTGCGTGGGCATGGGGTATCTGAACCGGCCGGAACTGATGGCGCGATCGTTTTTCGTGCATCCGCTTCTTCCGGGAAAACGTTTATACCGCACCGGCGATATCGCGCGCTTCACCGCGGATGGTTTTCTCGAATTTTTAGGACGAAAAGACAATCAGGTGAAGATTCGCGGCTTCCGTATCGAATTGGGGGAGATCGAGAATCTCCTACAAGCTCATCCGGCGGTGCAAACCGGAGTTGTGGCCGCCCTCCGGCACAATGACGGATCGAATTATTTATGCGCCTATGTGCATCCCGCTTCGGAGCTGGATGTCAATGGGTTGAAACTCCATCTTTCCTCGAAGTTGCCGGATTATATGATTCCATCGTATTTTGTGGAATTGGATTCCCTCCCTCTGAATCAAAGCGGCAAGCTTGATCGCTCCCAATTGCCGCGGCCTGACTTGAAACTCATGGATGGAACCGATTTTGCACCGGCGGAGAATGATATTCAGGCGGAGTTGTGCCGTATCTGGGAAGATGTACTAGGCCTGCCCGCTGTCGGGATCCGTCAGAATTTCTTCACCATCGGCGGCGATTCCATCAAGGCCATCAAGTTGATGAGCCGGATCAACCGGAGATTCTCCTCCCGCTTGAAAGTGACGGATCTCTACCATTTCGAGACTGTCGAGACGTTGTCGTTGCGGGTGAGAGAAGACTCTTCCCGGGCCGAAGCCTACGATTTTTCCTCTATCGAGGAAGACATCCTGCGCATGAAGCGGCGGATCATGGGGGTGTTGGACCCGGAATACGCAAAACGTATCGAGGACATCTATCCAATGGCGGACATCCAGAAAGGGATGGTGTTCCATTCCCTCAAAGACCGGAGTATTTCTGCCTATCATAACCAGTTTCCGGTGATTGTGGTCTTCGACAAGTTCAAGCCCGAGGTGTTTTCGGCGGCGGTGAAGCTGATGATGGCGAAGCATGGGATATTGCGAACCGCGTTCGCGGTAGATGACCTGGATGAACCGGTGCAACTGCTATTCAAAGAGGTGGAGCCGGATATCCAATCTCAGGATATTTCGACCCTGGATTGGGATTCCCAGCATCGCCGCATCGCCGCCTTCATGGAAAACGACCGGCAGAATCCATTCCAATTGGACCGGCCGCCGCTATTCCGGCTTCGGTTGTTCCATTTAGGGGACCAGAAGGTCTGCATCCTACTCATCCTTCATCACGCCATTCTCGACGGCTGGAGCAACGCCTCGTTGATGACGGAGCTCAACAACACCTACCGCCGGTTGAAGAGCGACCCCTCATTCGCTCCAGCGAGACTGACAACCAGTTACCGCGATTATGTCCTTCACGAGATGGCGGAAAAGCGGAATACGGAAGCCAGGGAGTTCTGGGTTCGGGAGTTGCTGGATTACAAACGGTTGGCGTTGCCCCGGCGAGAAGCGGTCGATAGGGGAGAACCGGCGATGGCGATGATTAAAGTTCCCCTGGGAAAAATACTGACCGAAGGACTCACTCGCGCGGCGACGCGCTACAACACCTCCATCAAGAACCTATGTCTGGCGGCTTATATGTTTATGTTAAAAATGATCGTGTTCGAGAACGATCTGACGGTGGGATTGGTGGGACACACGCGGCCCATGACGGAAGACGGCGATAAACTCCTGGGTTGTTTTCTCAATACGGTTCCCTTCCGTTTGCAAATCCCGCCGCGTATCACCTGGCAGGAGTTTGCCGGGATGGTGTCCCAGAAAACGTTGGCCGTCAAAGACCATGACAATGTCCCGTTTTTTGAAATCGTGAAGCTGGCCGGAGAAAAAAGCCGACGGGAGAATCCCGTATTCGACACCATCTTCAATTTTATCGATTTTCACATCCTGCGGCAAGCGGAATTCGACCGTCACGCTACGGAGACTTCCAACGACGATTCCCGGGGGATCCGTGAGTACGGCTACACCAACACTCTGATCGATTTGTCCGTCAACGCGTTTGGAGACGATATCGGTCTCTCCCTCAATATTCACCGCGATGTTTTGGACGAGGAGCAGGGGATGAGGTTGTGCTGCTATTTCAAGCGGGCGTTGGAACTCATGATCGGGCAGCCGCGGAAAATTGTTTCCCAGGCGGATGTGATGTCGGAGGATGAGCTTTTGCAATTGAAGTCGTGGTCGCGCGGCGCAGAGTTTGAGCTTCCGAAGGCGGCATCGGTGGTGGAATTGATCGACCGCGCCCGTAACGATTTCCCCGACCGGGTGGCCGTGGTGTTCCAGCGGCCGGAAGAAGGGGATAATCATCATATCTCCTACGATGTCTTCTGGCGGCAGGCCGGCTGTCTGGCGGATATATTGCGGCAAAAAGGCATCGGCAAAAACGATTTGGTGGCGGTGATGATGGAGCGGTCGCCGCAATTGCCCATCGCCATCATCGGAGTCTTGCGGGCGGGAGCTGCGTATGTCCCTATCGATCCTGCGTACCCGCAATCGCGCATCCGCTATATGATCGAAGACAGCGATCTGAGATTCGCCGTTTCGCAAACCGGCATTTCGGCATCGCTGGATGAAGCGATCGCACCCATCCCGGCGGGCAATGTGGTCGTTCTGGACAATGATCCGCTTTCGGAGACGATGCGTCCTACGGAGCCGCTTTTTCCCGAAGCGCACGATCCGGCTTACATTATCTATACTTCCGGATCCACCGGCAAACCCAAAGGCGTCGCGGTCGAACACGCCTCGGTGGTGAATCTCGCTGCGTCGCAAGCACATGAATTCGGTATCGATGAGAATGAACGGATTCTGCAATTTTCCACCGTGTGTTTCGATGCGTCGGTCGAGCAACTGTTCCTGGCATTTTCATCCGGAGCGGCTCTGGTTTTGGTGTCACGAGACGATATTCTGGATCATGCGCGGTTTGGAGAGTACGCGCTTCGCCAGCAAATCACCCATGTCCACGCTGTGCCCTCATATTTGAATCACATCGATCCGCAACCCTTGCGCGGTCTGAAGAGGGGGATCGCCGGCGGTGATGTGTGTTCGCCGCAGTTGGCAGGGACCTGGAGCCGGCGCGCCACGTTCTACAACGAGTACGGCCCGACGGAAACTACGGTCACTTCCATTCAATTAAAAATCCAATCAATGACCGGTGATTGGCAGCAATGCCCCATCGGAGCGCCCATCGGCAATACGATAATCCATGTGTTTGACCGCAATATGCAGCCTGTCCCTCCCGGAGTGGAGGGGGAACTCTACATCGGCGGAAAAGGCGTTGCCCGGGGTTATCTCAACCGTCCGCAGTTGACGGCCGAACGTTTTGTCGATGATCCTGATCATCCAGGACAACGGCTCTACCGGACTGGAGACCTGGTTCGCTATCTGGAAGACGGCAATCTCCAGTTCCGGGGCCGCCTCGATCTTCAAGTAAAAATTCGCGGCTTCCGTATCGAATTGGGGGAGATCGAGAATCAACTGTTGAAGCTAGAGGGAATCGAAGACGCCGTAGTGACTGCGCGCACAGACGATTCCGGCGAGCAGTACCTGGCGGCTTATGTGGTGCCGGCCGGGGATGGGACGGATCTCTTCGACCGCCAAAAGGTGAAGAATCTGCTCTCGCGGCAACTGCCCGACTACATGATACCCGCCTATATCGCAGCGTTGGAAGCGATTCCCCACACACCCGGCGGTAAAGTGGACGCCGGCGCCCTACCGTCGCCGGTGCCGGCCGCTCCGGCAGAGGGCGTAGATTTCCTGGCTCCGTTGGACCGGGTGGAGGAGACGCTGATTCAAGCGGCACGCAAGGTTCTGGGGCAACCGGTCATCAGTATGGGCGACAATTTTTTCGATCTTGGCGGCGATTCCATCAAAGCCATTCAATTGTCCGCCGCCCTTCGCAAACACCGGATGAAGCTGGAGGTAAAAGACCTGTTTTTAGACCCGGTTTTTGCGTCGTTAGCCGCCCGCGTCAAACCGCTGGACCGGTTGATCCCCCAGGGGGCCGTGTCCGGCTCCGGGATACTCACTCCAGTGCAGCGCGCGTTGTTTGAGCATTCAAACCTTCACAGCCATTATTTTAATCAAGCGGTGATGCTCTTCCGGCAAGAGGGATTCGAAGCCTCTCTAGTTCGTGAAGCGTTCGCCCGGATTGTGGATCATCATGACGCTCTGCGTATGGTGTTTCCTCTCGACGGGAATGTACCGTCGCCCTTTAACCGGCCTCCGGGCGATGGGATCTTCGAGATCGAGGTCTTCGATTTCAAGTACGAACAATCGCCGCAGCAGAGCATCCGCTCCAGGGCGGAAGAGATTCAGGGGGAACTCGATATCGGAATAGGCCCGCTGGTCAAGTTGGCGTTGTTTCAAACCCGGACGGGCGAGCATCTGCTCATCGTGATTCACCATCTGGTGGTGGACGGCATCTCGTGGCGAATTTTGCTCGAGGATCTATCGACCCTTCTAATTCAGCTTCCGTTGGGCCGGGAGGTGAATCTGCCCCCGAAGACCGATTCGTTCCTCGAATGGTCCCGCCGGTTAAACGGTTATGCGGTGAGCCCTGAATTGTTGGATGAGATTCCGTATTGGAGAAGAGTATTGTCCCGGGAATCGCGGCTTTTGGAAAGCTCCCGCAGCGCGAAGGGAGAGCTCAAAAAAGGAATCCACGCCGAAGCGGTGTCGGGAGATTTATTGTCTCCTGGAGAGACGATGGATCTGTTGGGCGGGGTTCACCGGGCCTACAACACAGATGTCAACGATATATTGCTGGCTGCGCTGGCATTGGCGTTGTCGTTATGGACGGGACGGACGAGGCACGTCGTCACCCTGGAGGGACACGGGCGGGAAGAAATCATAGAAGATATCGATATTACCCGGACCGTCGGCTGGTTCACGACGCAATTCCCCATCGTTCTGGAAGCGCCGGATGACCAGGATGTGGCTGTCGCCATCAAGCGGACGAAGGAGATGCTCAGGTCGGTTCCCAATAAAGGTATCGGTTTTGGGGTGCTGAAATACGTGACGCCGCCCGAGAAAAAATTTGATGCGGTCCTCGGTGAGGAACCCGATATTTGCTTCAATTTCCTGGGGCAATTCGGACAAACATCCGGGGAGGACGAACCGGCCTTCGAATTTTCCCCGCTGCCGGTGGGACCCACTGTCGATCCCGGGGCACCGATGCGCTTTTGCCTCGATATCAATGGAATGGTGGTCAACCGGATGCTGTCCATGACCTTCGGCTACAACCGCAACGAATATTCGCAAGCGGAAATCCAAGCGCTCTTCGACTGTTACAGCATTCAATTGCAGCAAATTCTCAAACATTGTATGCAGCGGGAGGAGGTGGAGCGTACTGTAAGCGATTTCACCATGTCCGGTCTGGACGAAGAGGAGCTAGAGTCGGTGTACGATGCGCTGGACGAGGCGTTGTATGGCTAGATCCGGCGAAGGGATCTTCCGGCAGCAACAG
>JAHELQ010000288.1 GCA_024644125.1 Candidatus Aminicenantota bacterium
TACGCGATGTCTGGTTTTGGGAAGGCTTTGATCCTGACCATCGACGAGAGCGGCGACGGCATCGCCGGAATGGTGCTGAAAGGGGAGAACGGCAAGCTCGAGGTGTTGGAGGAAATTCCCCGCAAGTATTCGCTGGGAAGATTTTACGCAGACGCGATCGGATATTTGGGCTTCAAAATATTTGACGAATATAAAGTGATGGGATTGGCTCCTTATGGAAATCCGGCCGCTTACCGAGATGTGTTCCGGGCGTTTTATCAATTGCTTCCCAATGGACAGTTCAAGACGATGAACGAGTATTTTAATGTGTTGAACAACCTGGAAGGCATTCCCCGTAAAAAAGGGGAGGAGTTCACCCAGGTCCACATGGACATCGCGGCGGCCTTGCAGGAAGCTCTTGAAAACATTGTGTTTCATAAACTGGAATATTATCTCGAAAAGTATCGATTCGAAAATCTTTGCCTGGCCGGAGGCGTGGCTCAGAATTGCACGTTGAACGGCAAACTTTTATACTCGGGCAAATTTGAAAATATCTTTGTGCAACCCGCCTCGTATGACGCTGGGACCGCGTTGGGAGCCGCCTTATATGAATATTACACGAATTCCGGCGGCGTAGAATTTTCCACCGCCCGCCTAAAAGAGGTGTATTGGGGACGGGATATCGGCGGAAACGGCGATATCGAGAACATCCTCGCAAAATGGAAGCCATTGATAGATTTCAAAAAATCCGATGATATCACAGCGGACACGGCAGGAATTCTAGCGGACGGAGCGGTTGTCGGATGGGTGCAGGGGCGTTCGGAGTTTGGTCCCCGCGCGCTTGGCAACCGGAGTATACTGGCTGATCCGCGTCCGGCTGAAAACAAGGATATCATCAACGCGATGGTGAAAAAACGGGAGGCCTTCCGGCCGTTCGCCCCGTCCATACTGGAAGAATATGTCGATGAATATTACGTGGCTCCCCCTTCTATGAAACAATTCCCGTTTATGACCTTTGTGTTGGATGTAAAGCAAGACAAGCAGGAAATTCTCGGAGCCGTGACTCATGTGGATGGGACAGCCAGGATTCAATCGGTGTCCAGGCAAACCAATCCCCGTTACTGGCATTTGATCGATGAATTCCGGAAACTGACCGGGATCCCGGTGTTGCTGAACACTTCGTTCAACAATAATGTGGAACCGATCGTCGATTCGGTGGAAGATGCCATTGTCTGTTATCTGACCACCAAACTCAATACCCTGGTTGTTGGAGATTATCTGATACACAAATTGAATGCCGACTACACAGCGTATTTGGATATGATTCCCCGGATACCGCTGCATGTGGAATTGAACAGTACACGAAAATCCGTATCCCCTGACGAGGTCGAGGAGAATTTTGAAATCCGGGATAACTACATTGTCGCCAGCAACGCCATGATGCATGGCGTCATCGTGTTTTCCGATCTTTCCCACGGCCTGGTGAAATCCTCGGTAACGAAGGATATGTACCGTTTGCTTTCGAAAATCGACGGGCAAAAAACAGTGGGGCACGCGCTAAAGGAAGTTGGAATTGTGGGGGAAGATGCGGGAAAGGCGATTGTCGATGAACTAATCGCCTTGTGGACATTGCGCCTGGTTAGATTGAATCCCGGAGATTGATCCGGTTGTGTGGGACGATGTCCGGGTCGCGGATAGCGAAACTCGGACGTCCAGATGAACGTTTGCAGACAGGATCGTTTTATGAAGCAGAGTAAATTCGAACGTAAAGATATTGAAGATGTGATAGGGCTGACCGCGATGCAGGAAGGCATGTTGTTTCATACTGTCAGTCATCCCGATTCCCGCCAGTATGTGGAGCAATTCCGGTTCCGCTTGAAGGGCGAGATATGCGAAGAATCGTTCAGGAGAACCTGGGATGTTTTGGTGCAAACAAACGAGATGCTGCGTTCGGTGATTCGCTGGCAACAATTGGATGAACCGGTGCAGGTGGTGTTGAAAAACAAATCCATCCCAATGGTATTCCATGATTTGTCGAGACTCTCGCCTGAAGAGTACGTGCCGCGCCTGGAGCAGTGGGTGGACGAAGACCGCCGAAATCCTGTCGAGCTCGAGCGGGAACCATTGCGTATAACCGTTTTGCGGTTGAATGACAGTGAGGCGGAGATGATTCTCACCTTCCATCATATATTGTTTGATGGCTGGAGTAATGGAATTTTGTTGTCGGAATTTCTGGATGTGTACCAATCGATATGTGAAGGGAACTATTCATCGATTTTGCCGAAAACAAAATATAAGGAATTTTACAAGTGGTACCGCAGTGGTGATTTAGAAGCGCAAGATATATTCTGGCGGGAATACATGCTGGGATTCGATACTCTCACGCCACTGCCGTATGACTATCCAAAGCTGGAAGAGATCGATACCCAGGAAACGTTTCAGTTTGACGATCCCGCGAAATTGGTCGCTTCGCTGGAAAGTTGCTGCCGGAAACACAATCTGACTCTTTCCTCGCTGGTTTATGTGTGTTGGGGGCTTCTACTTCAGAAATACAACAATGCATGCGATGTCGTGTTCGGAACCACTGTGGCCGGAAGACCGTCTGCTATCGATGGCATCGATAGGATAGTCGGCATGTTTATCAACACTCTCCCGGTCCGGCTCAAGGCCAGCAAAGAGGATTCGCTTCTTCAAACCTGGTCGGAGTTGTCGCTTCACATGCAAAAGCGGACAACATATGAGCATACTCCGTTGACCACGATAAAAAAGTGGACTGCCGTGGCCAACGAGCGGAATATATTCGATTCGTTGGTGGTGATCGACAATTACCCATTAGGGCAAATCATCATCGAGCGGAATCGAGGCCAGGGTAAAATTCGCGTCGATTCATTCCAGTTACAGGAGATGACGAACTTTGATGTCACGTTGCAATGGCTCCTGGTTGACGATGCGCGCGTGCTGTTGCATTTCAATCGACGGTTGTTTTCCCGAGCGACTATTCGTAGAATGGCCTCCCATTTTATCAATATCTTACGCGACTCAGCGGACGATCCTGCCAGGCCTCTGGCGGCGATATCCATGATCTCTCCGGAAGAGAAAGAACAGGTGTTGCGGGAATTCAATAACGAAAAAATCTTCTATTCCATTCCCCATACCATTCCCATGGAATTCCTGCGGCAAGCGGCACAGAACCCAGGAAAGGACGCGGTTCGTTTCCAGCGAATGTCCCTTTCCTATGATGACATGATGCGTCAGGTCCTGGGACTCGCGTCGCATCTGAGGTCGCTTGGAGTTCTACCCGGCGACAGGATTGTCTTGTTATTTCCCCGTTCCATCGAAATGGTGGTGGGGATGATGGCGATTCTCCAGGCCGGCGCCGCATGCGTCCCACTGGATGTGTCCTACCCCCCGGAGCGGAATCAGTTGATCATCCAGGACTCGGGCGCGCGATTCATTCTGAAACATCAGGATCTCGAGGAGATTTCGAATCGAGATCTCGCCGTCGTATCCTATTGTCTGGGCATGGAATTACCGGATCGCGCAGGAGAAGAGGCGGATGAATCCCTTGATCCGTCTAGTTTGGCCTACATCGTCTACACCTCGGGATCTACTGGAAAACCCAAAGGCGCGTTGCTCAATCATTCGGGAATCGTGAACCACGCATTCACGAAAATGGAGGTATTGGGAATCGATGCGAATGATGTGGTGGGCAATAATTTTAGCATCAATGTGATCGCCTCTATATGGCAGGTGTTGTCGGCGTTGTTCGGAGGGGCGACGCTCGTGGTCTACGAGGACGAGGTGGAGCAGGATCCTTATCTTCAATTTCAACGGGTGGCCGCCGATGGGGTAACCGTGATCGAAGTGATCCCGTCCATCCTCAAGGCGTATCTATTTCTTATCGATGAAGGGAAGAGGGAAATCGAACTACCTCTGCTTCGAAAAATCGCCCTCACTTCGGAAGAAACCAAACCGGCTCTGGTCAACGCGTTCTACAGCCGGTACGCCCATATCGATCTGGTGGATTGTTACGGCCAGACCGAATGTTGCGATGATGTGCTGCATTACACCATTCCTCACGACACGGAAACAGTCAGGGTACCGATAGGAACGCCCTCCCGCAATACCTGCATT
Source organism: Candidatus Aminicenantota bacterium (assembly GCA_024644125.1). Lineage (GTDB taxonomy): Bacteria > Acidobacteriota > Aminicenantia > UBA2199 > UBA2199 > JAHELQ01. Next base: position 4,114 of record JAHELQ010000288.1, read on the forward strand.
TTTATTCTCAATCACCATGACCAATTGCAACCGGCTGGATTGGCGGGTGAGATATGCGTATCCGGAGCCGGAGTGGGAAATGGTTATTGGAATCGGCCGGAGCTCAACCGGGAAAAATTTGTGGATAATCCTGTGAAGCCGGGAATCAAGATGTACCGGACCGGCGATCTGGGAAAATGGCTTGAAGACGGAACGGTTGTATACCTGGGCCGGCTTGATCACCAGGTGAAAATCCGGGGGAACCGCATCGAATTACGCGAGATCGAGACTGTGATGGCGGGGCATGGCGACATCCTTGAAGCGGCGGTGGTAACTAAATTGGATCACCATGGAGAAACGACTCTCCATGCGTTTTTTGTAGCTAAACGGGAAATCAATGCGGCGGAAATCAGGCAATACCTCGGCGCCATTCTACCGGATTATATGGTTCCGGGTATGTTTACCCGGTTGGACAAGATGCCTCAAACTCCCAATATGAAAATCGACCGCAAACAACTGATTACAATCGAAGGGACTGTCGCCACCGGCGTAGCGTTTAAACCTCCGCGCAATGCTGTCGAAAAAGACATCCAGGGAATCTGGAAACAACTCCTGGGCCGCGACGATATCGGCATTCACGACAATTTCTTCGATCTGGGAGGGCATTCGCTTTTGCTGATCAAATTGAAGAACCGGCTCGAAAAAGCCTTCGAATTCGAATTCCAATTGGTGGATCTATTCAAATATCCGACAATTGCCCATCAAGCGGAATTCGTGGAACAGAGCTCCTCGAAAGAAAACCCTCCTGGCGGCCTAGAGGCGCATGATGCGAGGCAACACTTCATGAATGCTCCGCCACACCAGGATGTGGCTGTCATTGGACTGTCCCTCGCTGTTCCCGGCGCAGGGGATATTCATGCATTCTGGGATATCATCGGCGGAGGAATCAATACTATAAGCATGTTCAGCGACGAGGAATTGGAACGCTCCCCCCTCGACCGCTTGATCCGCGGGAATTGCAGACTTGTCCCCGCCGGAGGGATTTTGGGAGATGTGGATCTTTTTGACGCGGAGTTTTTCGGGTATTCGCCCCGGGAAGCGGACGTGCTCGATCCTCAACAGCGACTGTTTCTGGAGTATTCCTGGAAGGCCCTGGAAGACGCCGGTTATGGAGACGTTACGCAGGCGGGATTGGTTGGGGTGTACGGCGGTGTCGGCTTCAACACCTATCTCCTCAACAATGTAATGAACCGCCCGGATGTGGTGAACAGGTTGGGCGAATTCCAGATAATGATCGCAAACGACAAAGATTTTCTGGCGACCAGAGTGGCTTATAAACTCAATCTGAAAGGGCCGGCGATTTCGATTCAGAGCGCGTGCTCAACGTCGTTGGTGGTGTGTCACCTGGCCAGGCAAGGTTTGCTCGCGGGCGATTGTGATCTGGCCGTCGCCGGAGGCGTGGCTGTGCGAGTACCGGAGAAAACCGGTTACTACTATACAGAAGGGGGACATCTCTCGCCCGACGGCTATTGCCGGACATTTTCCGCGGAGGCCAATGGGACCGTTTTCGGTAATGGAGTCGGAGTGATGGTGTTGAAACGCCTGAATGACGCGGTGGAAGACCGCGATCATATTTACGCGGTGGTCAAAAGCTCAGCCATCAACAACGACGGTTCTCATAAGGTCGGTTTTACCAGTCCCGGTGAGCAGGGACAGGAAGAGGTGGTTCTCAAAGCGTTGCGATCCGCCGGTATCGATCCGGAGACCGTAGGATATATCGAAACCCACGGTACCGGTACTGTGTTGGGCGATCCGGTGGAAATTTCCGCTTTGTCCGCCGCGTTCCGGCGTTTTACGGCGAAGAAACAATTTTGCGCGCTCGGCTCGGTCAAACCCAATATTGGACATCTGGACGCCGCCGCAGGAATCGTAGGCTTCATCAAAGCGATATTATGTCTAACCAACAAAAAAATACCCCCCAGTATCCAGGTGAATGATCTGAATCCAAATATCGATTTTGAATATTCCCCATTTTATGTAAATCGAACGCTCGTCGATTGGAATTGCGATGGAAGTCCCCGTAGGGCCGCCGTCAGTTCATTGGGTATCGGCGGGACAAACGCGCATATTATTCTGGAGGAAGCCCCGGATATCGCGGCCCCGGCAACTACGGCCACTATCAGGCCCTGGAATTTTATCGCCCTTTCAGCCCGAACTCCATCCGCTCTGGAAAAACTGACGGAAAAGATGGCGGCGCATAGCGAAGCCCGCGATCCATCACGTTTACCGGATGTGGCGTTTACTCTGCACCGTGGGAGGAAGCGGTTCTCGTGCCGGAAAGTGTGTCTCGTCCCATTTGGTTCCGTTCCCGATTGGCGCGATCCCAATGGGTGGAAAGGAAACGTGGCTCACGATGAGGGGCTGCCGCCGGTTGTGTTTTTATTCCCCGGGCAGGGTTCACAGTATGTAGATATGTGCCGGGATCTCTATGATTCCGAAATGGTGTTCAGGCGGGAGATGGATCGTTGCTTCGACATCCTTCTACGGCTGGGCGCCGATTTGAAGGGGGTCCTCTATCCTTCTGAAACAAGGATTGATGCGGAGGCGGCCATTGAAGACACGGTAGCGGCGCAGCCGCTTATCTTCGCCATCGAGTACGCCCTTGCCCGGTTATTGATGTATTGGGGGATTCGTCCCTATTGCATGGTGGGGCATAGCATCGGCGAATACGCGGCCGCGTGTGTCGCGGGCGTATTTAGCCTCGAAGACGCTTTGAACATGGTGTTGACGCGGGGCCG
>JAHELQ010000289.1 GCA_024644125.1 Candidatus Aminicenantota bacterium
ATCTCCATAAAAGGATTCTCCAAACAAGCCATCAAAGCGATGGAGATCTACCCCTGGCCCGGCAATATCCGGGAATTGGAAAACGAGATCAAAAAGCTGATGAATCTCGCCGAAGACGGAGATATTATCGATCTTCACGATCTCAAAGAAGAAATCACAGCCCATTACGGCCGTTTCCACACCACCAACCAGAGTCAAGGCCGCCCGGAGAAAGAATTACTCATCGAACTCCTTGAAAAATACAAATGGAATAAAAGCACAGTGGCCAGAGAATTGGGCATCAGCCGGCCGGCATTGTACGAAAAACTGAAGAAATACAATATTCTGTAATCCCCCTTTTTCATTTTTTTTTTTAATAATTGTTTTTTTCCCGAAACGATATATATAAATGATAGATAAGGGGAGAAAGATGTTAGTCAACAATTTTCTGGAAAAGTGCGCAGAGAACCACCCGGATAAACCTGCTGCCTGGTACCGGGATCAATGGATGACATTCGGCGCTATCGAGACGATGGCAAACAAAATCGCCAACTTCCTCAAGGATGAGGGGATCCGGCGAGGAGACCGGGTAGCGATCTTGTATGAGAATTCATTTCACTATATTGCTGCCTATTACGGAATATTGAAAGCGGGAGCGGTCACAGTGGCGCTCAATACCGACACGACGGCCGATGCCCTCGCCTACACGCTGAACCATTCGGGGGCCCGCGCCATTGTCACCAACCAGAAATACTCCCGCCACCTGCTACCGGCGCTACCGAGGATTCCGGAGCTCACACGGGTCGTCATCCAACAAGACGATTTGTCAGCTTACAACGAAATCGGCCGTATTCACTCGGTGCGGTTGCAGGATGTGCTGGAAAACGGAAAAACGGGACCAGCAGGTGTCCGCTGCATCGATATCGACCTGGCCTCCATCGTCTACACCTCCGGTTCCACAGGTAACCCCAAAGGCGTCACCCTCACCCACCTCAATGTGATCACCAATACCCGGTCTATCGTTGAATACCTGGAACTCACCGGCAGGGACCGGATCATGGTGGTGCTGCCCTTTTATTATATCTACGGCAAATCGCTTTTGAACACCCATTATTTTGCCGGAGGCTCCGTCGTTCTGGACAACCGGTTTTCCTATCCGCAAGTAGTATTGGAGACTATGAAAAAAACCGGAGTGACTGGTTTTTCAGGCGTCCCCTCCACGTTTATGATCCTCCTCAATAAATCCGCCATCCGCAATTATTCCTTCGACACCCTCCGCTATGTCACCCAGGCCGGAGGCGCTATGGCCCCTGCGGTGCAAAAAGAGGTGGTCGATGTATTTCATCCGGCGAAAGTATTCATCATGTACGGAGCTACCGAAGCTTCGGCCCGACTATCATACCTGAAGCCGGATATGTTGCACAAAAAATGGGGCTCGATCGGCAGGGCCATTCCCAATGTGGATCTATTCGTGGCGGACGAGCAGGGCAACCGGCTGCCACCCAACCAACCGGGAGAGATCGTCGCCCGCGGCGCCAACATGATGGCAGGTTATTGGCGGGATCCCGAAGGAACGCAGCAAGTGTTGAAAAACGGCCTGTACTACACCGGCGACCTGGGAATCGAGGACGACGACGGTTACTACTTTGTGGTGGGACGCTCCAAAGACATCATCAAACCCGGTGGCCTCAGAGTGAGCGCCAAAGAGATCGAGGAAGCGCTTCTGGAGATGAAAGAGATCCACGAGGTGGCTGTAATCGGAGTGGAAGACGATGTGCTGGGAGAAGCCATCAAAGCCTGTATCGTACCCCGCGAGAAAGCGCGGCTGGAACAAGAGGCTGTGGTAAAATTCTTGAAACACAAACTACCGCCATACAAACAACCGAAGTATTACCGTTTCCTTGACTCCCTCCCAAAGAACGAATCGGGCAAGGTGTTGAAACAGGTCTTGAAAGCCCAGGAAAAACAAAATTGAGCGAAGAGGACGTCAATGGCATTGGCAGAAGCGTTTCACCGACAAATAGAAGAATTTGACGCAGCCGCTAAAGTGGCCCATATCTCCGGCAGGATCCGGGAGATTTTGATTCATCAACTCAAACGGAGGGGCGTTGTGGTGGGACTCTCAGGGGGAATCGACAGTAGCGTAACCGCCGCGCTGGCAGCGGAAGCGGTGGGTAACCGGCGAGTGCTGGCCATTCTGATGCCCGAGAGACATTCATCGCCCGAGACTCTGGAGATGGGCGAATTACTGGCCCACCATTTCAATATCCCCTTTGAACATGAAGATATCACGGGAATTCTAGATGCGGTCCGGTTTTATCCCAGGTACTTGCAGGCGGTGCGCCAGGTGATTCCGGGGTACGGCGACGGCTGGACCTCGAAGATTGTGCGGGCGAATGTCATCGAGAACAAAGGATTCGCCCTTTTCTCGATTGTGGCGCGGGCGCCGGACGGAATAGAGACAGAGGAGCGATTGCCCCTCCAGGCCTATTTGCAAATCGTGGCGGCCACAAATTTCAAACAACGGATTCGCAAGATGCTGGAGTACTATTACGCGGACCGGTACAATTTCGCGGTGGCAGGCACTCCCAACCGGTTGGAATACGACCAGGGCTTCTTTGTCAAGCAGGGAGACGGAGCTGCGGATCTCAAGCCCATCGCCCACCTGTACAAAACCCAGGTCTACCGCCTGGCCGAATTCCTGGCAATCCCGGATGCAATCCGCAACCGCCCACCCACCACAGACACCTATTCCATGCCCCAAAGCCAGGACGAGTTCTACTTCTCCCTCCCCTACCACCAGATGGATCTTTGCTTGTTCGCAAAAAACAATGGCTTTCCTGTGCAGGAGGCGGCGGAAGTGTTGGGATTGACCGGAACACAAGTCCAGCGGGTATTCGACGATATCGATACCAAACGCACCACCACCAGGTATCAGCACTTCCCTCCGTTGTTGATGGAAGAGATACCCGAGATAGAGGCGTTGTGACAGGAGGAAATGATGAAGGACACAATGAATCTAAAATTTGTGGAAGTCAAAGATAGGACGCGAAACTACATCCGGGAGGCGTTTCTTCTAGGGACAGGCTATGTCGATCTGCGGGACGACGCGTCTCTACTCGAATTAGGGATAATAGACTCGACCGGGGTGTTGGAATTGATGCAGTTTTTAACCGATACGTTTGGGATAAAGATTGAAGACGAAGAGATCCTACCGGAGAATCTCGATTCGCTGGACAATATCGGGCGGTTTGTGGTTTCGAAGCTTTAAACCGGGACCAAAGGCGCGATAAAGTGATGATGGAGTAGTTGCAGGGAGGCGATACCCACCAGGGCCATGTCCTCGCGGGCCGAAGGAGTGGCTCCATAAGATGAGGTTTTCGAGATGAGACCCGAAACCCTTTTCGGATCAAAATAATCCGCACGCCGCAGGGCTTCCGGATCGAGAACGCGGGTGGCGAGACATTGGGGATTTTTGAAACATTGTGAAATAGGAGCGCGGTACGGTTGTTTTTCCCGGTTCACCACTGACTGCGGGATTATATGTTGGAATGCCTTCTTGAGGATGTACTTTTCGTTGAGCACATGAATCTTGTACTTCGGCGGAATCGTAGTGGAGAATTCCACCAGCCTGTGGTCCAGAAACGGGAACCTCCCCTCCACCGAATGCCCCATCATCATACGGTCTCCCTGGGACGACAGGAGGTATCCAGACATAAAGAGCATCGCCTCGAGATATTGGGCGCGGCACAAAGGATGCCAGTATTTGATCTCCCCGTCCACGAACGCCTCCAATTCCCCCATCACCCGCTCATGGGAGAATCCCCGGCGAAACCGGTCGTTAAAATACATGAGAATCCCGCTGGTGTTGTGCCAGCGAATTTCGTGTGAATAAAAAACATTCCCGGTATCGGTCAAACCCCGTTTGAAAAACATCTGCCAGAACGCGCCCGCCCTTGCATCCTTGCCGATATAGGGATACAGGGACAGGAGCAGCAGCGGCCTGACTTTGGACGACGGCGATTCGGCCCAGAAACGGCGAATCTTGTCCTCTTTGAAAATATTGTAACCGCCGAAAAATTCATCCGCCCCTTCGCCCGTCAATACCACCTTGATGTTATGCTGCCGCACCAACCGGGAAAGCAAGAACAACGGCGCCGGCGCCGTTCGGATCAAGGGCTTCTCAGCGAAAAACACCACATCTGAAAAACTCTCGCCGATTTTCTCTTCGTCCACATCCACAGACACATGACGCGTTCCAAGGTGTTTGATCATCTCATACTGGTAGGTCCGTTCATCGTATTGGGGATCGGAAAACATCACCGAAAAGGTCTTCAAATTGGGATTGTATTTTTGCTTTACGATAGTGGAGATAATAGAGGAATCAATCCCGCCACTCAAATACGAGGCCACAGGCACATCCGCCCGCAACCTCAGCGCCACCGCGTCATCCAGCAATTCCTCCAACCGGCGGCAATAATATTCGAGAGATCGCTCTTCCAGCTCACCCTCCCTCGGATAACAGAGCTTCCAGTACCGCTCCGTCTCTAGCTTTCCCGGCTCCGCCACCAACAGCGACGCCGGCGGTAATTCCGATATATTTTCGAACACCGTTCGCGGCGGAATCGTCACCCAGGTGGTGAACACCTGCTCCACGCCTGCGGGATCGATGCGCGGTTCGATTTGCGGATAGCAAAACAGAGCCTTCACCTCCGAAGCGAAAACCAGACTCCCATCGCCACGTACCGAATAAAACAATGGACGGATACCCAACCGGTCCCTCGCCAACACCAACCGGCGATTCGTTTTATCCCAGAGGGCGATAGCGAATTGCCCGTTCAATTCCTCTAAAAACCGGAGCCCATACTCTTCATAACAATGCACCAGCACTTCGGTATCGCTCCGGGTGTAAAAACGATGTCCCTTTGCCTCCAAAAACTTCCGAAGCTCCAGATAATTGAATATCTCTCCATTGAATATCACGGCAACGGACCGGTCCTCATTGAACACCGGCTGCCTGCCACCCTCCAGATCGATGATCGACAACCGGCACTGCCCAAGGCCGATCGCCCCATCGACGTAGTAGCCCCGTTCATCCGGCCCCCGGTGCCGCAACCGCTCCACCATCCGTTCCAACACCTCCCGGTCGGCTGTCGCGCCGTTATCGATATGGTACACGCCCGCAATTCCACACATTATATCTCCTCTCCCGGCAAACCCGGCGATACGCCGGATCATAACTTCATAAATCAGTTACTATAAATATAATATAAATTACGGGATTTTTCATATATCGATATTATCGAGATTGGAGAAAATGCCGGCGAGAGACACAACGTTCCGTTATCCGTCGCCGGCAACAATCGACGTTAGTTGACTTTTTTAACCCAGCCAAACGGATCGGATTCGATTCCGTATTGGATACCTGTCAATTTGTCGAATAATTTCTGAGTGATATCGCCACTTTTTTCGCTGATGACATATTCTTTGCCCCGGTAATTGAGTTTACCCACCGGACTGATCACAGCGGCGGTTCCGGCGCCGAACGCCTCGGTCACTGTGCCGGCCGCGATCCCTCCGGTCACATCCTGGATCGAGAGCGCTCTCTCTTCGACCTCGACGCCCAGTTCCGGTCCCAATTGCAACACGGAATTTCGGGTAATGCCACGCAAGATGCTGCCGCTCAAAGAGGGCGTCACCAGCTTGCCGTCAATGACAAAAAAGATGTTCATGGCCCCGACTTCTTCGATGTAGCGATGCTCTTTGGCATCCAACCACAACACCTGGCTGCAACCATTCTCTTTCGCCATTTTGGAAGCAAGCAAACTTCCGCCGTAATTTCCGCCGGCTTTCGCTTCGCCGGTCCCGCCGATAGCGGCGCGGGAATATTCGTCGGAAACCCAGAGCCCCACTGGATTGAATCCTTCGGCAAAATAAGGCCCCACCGGAGATAAAATAATAAAAAACAGATAATGGTCCGACGGGCGCACTCCCAGGACCGGTTCGGTGGCAATCACTGCCGGACGCATATACAGAGCCGCGCCCCGCACACTGGGAATCCAGCGTTCTTCAAGTTTCAGCAATTCATATTCCGCCTGAAGAAACAGATCTTCAGGAATTTCCGGCATGCACATCCGCTGCAATGAACGGTTCATGCGACGGGCGTTTTCCTCAGGCCGGAAGAGCAAGATGTCGCCGTTTGCGTTCTTGTAGGCTTTCTGCCCTTCGAAGACCTCCTGGCCGTAATGCAGCACACTGGCGGCAGGGTCCATCATAAGCGGCTGGTACGGCTTGATTTCAGGATTGACCCAGCCTTTATCGCGGTAAAATTCAATGGTGAACATATAATCGGTGAAATTAGTCCCGAATTTTAATTTTAATGGATCTTCGGGCAACGCTTTCAGTTTTTCCTTTGACAATAATGTCTTTTTAATTTCCATGTGACCTCTCTATTTAATTGAATTGACGTTCTTCCAAGTGTTATAAATAACAATAATAAAAAACCAACCGAAAGTCAACAACCCAGCCCCCTTTTTCCCCCAAAAGAAAAGACAGACACCAAAATCAACCGTTTTTTCCAAATATCACCTCACTTCCAACCCTTTCAGGCACACAACCATCCTGAGCGTATGCGCGCGGGACCGGTTGTACGGCTGACGTACCTGTCCCCATTTCGTTTATCCCGACCAAATGTGCGGCGGTACTACGTTCATTTGCGCGCCGGACAGACCGTCCTGCTTCTCAAACAAACGCAAAGGCTAACGCGCCTGTCCCCAATTCGTTTCACCCGACCGAATGTTCGGCCGTACTACGTTCATTTGCGCGCCGGACAGACTGTCCCGCTTCTAAAACCAAAACAAATGCACCGGAAACAGACGCAAGTATTTCCAGACCAAAATCACGTGCA
>JAHELQ010000290.1 GCA_024644125.1 Candidatus Aminicenantota bacterium
TCTACTTATACGGAGTTATTCACTAAATTGAAGCAGCGGGTAAAAAAAGCCAACAGCCAGGGTGGAGATTTCTACAAAAACCAATTGGCGGAAAAAGGTAAAAAATTCTTAAGTCTCGTCATGGAAGCGGAATCCTCAAAAGCCATCACCACCAGCCACGCCCTGAGTATTCTGAACATCCAATTAAAGCACTACCCCAGGATTATCGAATTGCTCTACGAATAACATCCGATGATTTATTGCATTGACACGAGCGCTCTCATCGACCTTGACCGCGATTATTCCCTCGACGTATTTCCTTCCTTATGGGAGAAGCATAGCGTTGGGTTAGTAGAAGAAAGGCGACTTGTGGCGACTGAAGAAATAAAGACTGAGCTGCAAAAGCAAGATGATGATTTATACAGATGGCTGAAGAATCATTGCAAACAAATGTTCTACCCCACCACTTCCCCGGTTATGGCGAAGGTAGGGGAAATCCTATCTCAATACAAAAACCTTGTCAATCCTGAAAAACCAGACAAAAACCATGCCGACCCCGTTCGTAATAGCTCTCGCGCTGGAAGCTCCAAATCTCTTCAAAAATGTTTCCAGTACGGAGGAGATCATGGTCATCACTCACGAAAAATTCACCCACAACCTAAACGGCCCCAAAATGCCCGACATATGTAGGCAATACAAACTTAAAGTCGGTAAACTGATTCAACTATTCAAACCCGAAAAATGGAAAATCGGGATTTAGGGAAAATCGAGGGGACAGGCTGATCGCTCGTCGGAGTAAGATTTCCCGGATAATTTTATGTAACGTCGGTCGAACCGGGCTTCGTTCAAATACATATTCCGGCAGAAGATCCTCAAATTTGAAGATTTGTCTCTAGAGTCGCTGCTCGAACCAGCCATCGAAGACAATAATCAACGCATACTGGAGGACAAACACTTCACAAAAAACTCCCAAAACAAAAATTTCAAAATAATTTGAAATTTTGCTATAATACCAATATAAAAATTATTATAACTGAAGGAACATACATATGAAGGATTGCCCGATCCAGGAGGACGATAATGGCAACTGCAGATCAATTAAAATCCTTGATCCGCTCTCATTTTAGCCAGGAGACGGAGCGTTTCTATACAATTGCATTACAAGTCGCGGCACATGAGGCCAGGCAGGGCCACAGCGCACTAGCTCATGATATAAAGACAATGGTCGATTCTGAACGGAAAAAAGGCGGACCTCGGATATTGACATTCCCACAGGATCTACGCGGACTTGTACTAACAGAAGAGCCTGAAGCCTCAAGAGTATCCCTTGTTATTCCCCAATTGCTTCAAGATCGGATCAACCGGATAATTCATGAATACAGAAAGAAGGAAAAGTTAAAATCATTCGGGTTGAAGCACCGCCGTAAAATCCTCTTGATTGGGCCTCCCGGAACAGGCAAAACCATGACAGCTCAAGTTTTGGCAAAAGAGCTTCACCTCTCCTTGCATACTATCCAGATGGACCGGCTCGTAACTAAATTTATGGGAGAAACCAGCGCCAAGCTACGCCAAATCTTCGATTTAATGCCACAAGAACATGGAGTCTACTTGTTCGACGAATTCGACGCCATTGGAGGAGAACGTTCATTGGATAACGACGTTGGGGAGATGCGACGTGTTCTGAACGCATTCCTTCAATTCATCGAACAGGACACCTCAGACAGTTTGATTGTGGCTGCCACCAACAATCCCAAACTACTCGATCACGCTCTCCTGCGCCGGTTTGATGATATCCTGTATTATGACAAACCTGAAGAGGACGAACGCAAACAATTGATTGCCAATATTCTGGGTACGTTCAAACAGAAAGACTTTTCCTGGAAGACAGTGATCGAAGAAAGTGAAGGCCTCAGCCATTCGGAAATCGATCAAGCGTGCCGCGATGCAATCAAAAACGCGATTTTGTCCGACCAAGAAAACGTTTCAGCAAGCGAACTTTTATTCCCCATCCGAAACCGCCAGGAAGCCCGGAAAGGGTTTATTAATAAGTAATAATGAAGATAAAAAAAAGATTACCCCACCTGACTCTTGGAAACGACTCATATTCGGAAGAATTCTTCACAAGCAATCGTCAAAGGGGAGCCGAAAAAAGAATTCCCCCCCGCGATCGTTTTATGCACGCTGAGTTTCTTAAGAAAAAATTTCTCAAAGCATGGGAAGAGGGCGAAAGAGAAATTTTGCAATTTCAAGTCCAAAGAAATGGGATATACATTGAATTTAAAGGAGAACCCGGCTATGATCTTATCACAAAAAGTCTTGAAGACTTGAAATCAAATAAAATAAGGCTTTGTAATATAAGAACTGAATCAGAATTTGTTCACAACGATGATACCGGGGAAGAAGAAAAAAAATCTGTTATTTATGCGACTGTTTTCGTATCAAATGATAAAAAAAATTTTTTCCTAAAAAAACTGATCGATTACGCAGAGAAAGAGTCTAAATCCAATAATCCCAAAAACGCCGATTTAATCAATGGAATTTCAGATCTATGCAAGGCGCTTCTAGTTGAATCATTCTGGCTAGATGATTGTAATTTAATTCCTGAAGATGATCCCGAGTGGATCGAAGTCTGGCTAAGCAGCCAAAATAAACACATTATTGAACGTTTTGATAATCTCCTCGCTCAAATTCAAATCACATCCAGTAAAGGGATATTACTATTCCCGGAGCGAGCTGTCAAAATCATATTTGCCAATCGAGCTCAATTAGAAAATCTTTCGCGCCATTCAGATGATATTGCAGAATATCGCAAAGCAAAAGACACAGCAGATTTTTTTACCGGATTGAAGCCTGAGGAACAGGCTGAATGGGTCGATAGCCTTGTAAAACGATTGCAAGTAGATCAAGATTCAATTGTTTCTGTATGCATTCTTGATACAGGAGTCAATTGTGGTCACAAGCTTCTAGCTCCAGTCCTCAAAAATAGTGATTGCCATACTGTCAGGGATGAATGGAAGACGCACGATCATGACGGACACGGTACCCTTATGGCAGGTACTGCAACCTATGGCGATCTTCTCGAAATTCTTAAAGGGAATGAAATCCATAAACAAAAGCATTTATTGGAATCTGTAAAAATTCTTCCTGACAAGGACAAGAATTCTTCAGAATTATGGGGAGATATCACTCAACAAGGAATAAGCCGGGCAGAAATCTCAGAGCCTCAGCGAAAACGTATCATCTGTATGGCTATAACCTGCGATGATACGCGCGATAGAGGCAGGCCGACCTCATGGTCCGCTGCTCTAGACCAGGTTATCTCTGGTGCAGAAGAGGAAAATAGAGAAAGACGATTTGTAATAATAAGCTCTGGAAATATCTCTGATCAAAACCAATATGGAGATTATCCTAACTCCCAAATTAACGATTCTATCCATGATCCAGGCCAAGCATGGAACGCTTTAACTGTAGGCTCATTCACCAAATTGGATTCCATTACTGATCCGACATTTTCTGGGTATAAACCTCTAGCTCCTCGAAACGGACTCTCCCCTTTCACTACGACATCACTTACCTGGGAAGATAAATGGCCCATCAAGCCCGAAATAGTCATGGAAGGCGGAAATCTGGGAAAAGATGAAAACGGCTTTATTTCTGAATGCGCAGATTTATCAATTTTGTCAACATATTACAAACCGAGTGACCGACAATTCGAATATATTAATATGACCAGCGCAAGTACCGCTCAAGCCGCATGGCTTGCAGCACAAATTCAAGTCCGCTACCCGGAATATTGGCCTGAAACAATCCGTGCACTCATGATCCACTCATCCGAATGGTCAGAAACGCTCAAAGACCAATTCCTAAAAAATTCATCAAATAAAACTGACAGAAAAAAATTATTGCGTATATGTGGATATGGAATTCCAAATCTTGACCGTGCTTTATATAGCGCTTCAAATTCATTAACATTAATCTCTCAGGCAGAGCTCCAGCCCTTTGAACACAAAGGCAATAGAAACCATACAAAAGACATGCACTTTTATGAATTACCCTGGCCCAAAGATATCTTACTACATTTACCAGCTAAGACAAAAGTTAAAATGCGGATAACTCTTTCATACTTTATCGAGCCGGGGCCTGGAGAAATGGGTTGGAAAGATAGATATCGCTACGCTTCATTTGCATTACGCTTCGATGTCAACTCTCCAGAGGAGACAAAAGAGGAATTTGTAAAAAGAATAAATGTGGCAGCGAGAATGGAAGACGAAGTACATCCGGGAACCAGGAGTTCTGCGGACCATTGGTTTTTGGGCGCACATGCCCGGGACAAAGGCTCTATTCATTCCGATATTTGGGAAGGGAGCGCTCAAGAACTCGCCACCTCAAATCTGATCGCAATCTCACCCATGATTGGATGGTGGCGAGAACGCAGCCATTTAGGAAAATGCGAAAGAAAGACAAGATACTCACTAGTTGTATCAATTTCAATTCCCGAACAAGAGATCGATATTTATACGCCCGTTGCCAAAATGATTACGCCCTCTATTCCTATTCCTATCAAAGATTAAAATTGAATCGCCCCAAATAAAGACCTGGATTTATGATTAATACCTGGATTGAATGGATTCTTGTGGAGATAGGTAATTAAAATCTTAAACAGAGCAACCAATCATCACAATCCTCTTCGCAGCAGCGATTCATCGTCGATGAAACCTTCGTGTGAGGAGCCTGGGGACAGGCTGATCGCTCGATTATCTCTTCGCTTGAGGAGGGGGGGCGGTAGGCTCAGAGATTTGTTCGACCATATTTCGCAAAGCGCCGGTCACACCACCTTGTTTTTCTCCCCAACTGACCACAATAATGATAATACTTACTAAAAATATAAGAAACGCCGCGACAATACTCTGGAATACCCCCGACCAAAACTGCTTCACAGGAGTGGGTCCTTTCAATTCAAGTATTTTTTTTGCGAATTCGGCTTCACGTTTTTCTAATTCAGCCTCATGTTCCTGAGTGACTTCAAATAGAATACCGTCATATTCATTTTCAACCTCTTCAACTTCATTAGCCAGTAAATTATCGGAAAAACGACGGATTAAGTCAATTGCCTGTTTTTCATATCCGCTGACAACCGTAGCAAGACAACTTGAGCTATGGAACGAGATTAATTCTTCATCTGTTGGTGTTCTACCTTTTTCTTCTTCAAATTTCTCGATATATTCAACTTTGCATTTTTTATAAATGGCGTAAGCGACCATGCCAATAAAATCATCTTCATCTTTTACAAGTTGGTTGTAAATTTTATTGAATTTTTTAGACAATTTAACTTATCCAAATTTTTTATGCGCTTTTTTCCAGGCGTCATTTATTTTTTGGGGGGTTATGCTGGCTGAAGCTTTTTCGACAATCGCCTTTATTCTGTCTGGCTCAGAGGAGAGAACGTAAGTCGAATTCTTTCCAGTCTTTCGTAAAAGAGCGTCGTTCACCTTTTTTATATCATCATAGGAAATATATCCGGGAGAGGACGCCCCTTTACTTCGGGACAAAGATTTTACTCTACGTATGACAAGTACATTTTTCGATTTACGCTGAACTGATGCCGACACTTTTATTCTATCCTCAAAATTATGTTAACATATGCCGGAATAAACTACAACAAAAAACAGTTTTCTTTTTTAGTTTCTTTGAGAGCCTGGGGACAGGCTGATTGCTCGTCGGAGTAAGATTTCATGCATAGACTGCGCGTGATTACGGATTTGTATCTACTTGTCAACCATCTGTATCATCACGTCAAGCATAAACTGCTTTTGCTGGAACATTTTTCCAAAAAAATGACTTATTTGTATCGTCATGTTAAGCATTGGCTGCTTTTTGTCAGGCAGAAACTTCTTTATGTCAAGCAAAGACTGCATCGTGTCACTTTTAAGTGTCATCGCCTTATGGATTTTGCACAAAAGTAAAACAAGTCGCCCGTAAATCCGTACCGATTGGCTTTATGCCGAACAAATACCGGGCCGGCGAACATATCTCAGACATCTGCTCGGCAATTTACGATAGATCCATCGCAGGAATCGCCGATGCCAGCTTCGACGATGGGAATGATAGTTGAGACGCAACGTTCGTTGAAGGAGCGTCTCTATCGAACCGGTCTTCGGGAGGGATTTGTGTGGGGATTGATACAAACAGAAAAGTGGTAATTGGGGGGTATTTGTGATAAGATAAGTTTTCTTTTTAGATTTGATTTTTTTTTTGAAATCGTGAGGAGTACTAAATAAATGTGTTTAGCCATACCAGCTAAAATTATTGAGATCAACGGTCCAAACGCAGTGGTCGAGATCAAGAATGTCCGCAGGGATGTTCGTCTCGACTTGATCGAAGATTGCCAAATCGGCGATTATGTCCTCATTCACGCGGGTTTTGTCATCAATAAATTGGATGAACAATCTGCCCAGGAAAGTATGGAATTGTGGGACGAATTGCTGGAAATATCAGACGGGATAACCACAGAATAGTCATTGAAAACCGTTAATTTGCGATTTGAGCAAAAGCATCTTCTCGTCAGCGTAATCGTTATCATCGCCGCCATCCTCGTGGTATTGGGATTATTGAGACACCCCTCCAAAAAAATCGAATGGACGCAGACGAACAGCCTGAAGGAAGCGCAAGCTCCTGAACTTCATGATTTGGCCGTAGGAGAATCTCTGGCTCAAGCTGTGGATCAGAGCCTTCGCTTCCTGGAAAGACTACCGGCCGGGCAAACGTTCATCTTTGGCCCCCATCAGTATTCCCTTGCAACAGTGCGCGACAGTTTACTGGATTTCAAAACCAAACTTCTGGAATTGGGGCCCGGCGATGAATTCCTGCGCTATGTCGAAGAGCATTTTAAATTCTACAA
>JAHELQ010000291.1 GCA_024644125.1 Candidatus Aminicenantota bacterium
GTTGGCGAAGGATTTTTCGGCGCATGTTGGCTTTCCCGCTCTGATCGTCCACTTCTGGGGCGTGACGGGGGGCCAAGCCGATGAGTTCGATCTTCTGGATATAGATGGGTTGTTGCGGGATGGATTCTTCAGCCTCACTTATCTGGCCGGAGCGCTGGATGGCATCGAACCGGAACTGCGGCAAGGGGTTCGGATTGTGGTGGTGACAAACGGTCTGGCGGACATTACGGGCGATGAAGACCTGCTGCCTGCGAGGGCCGCGTTGTTGGGCCCCTGCCGGGTCATTCCCCTGGAATTGCCGGGGGTTTGTTGCCGGTGCGTCGATATTGTCTGGCCGGCAAACAGTGGGCGCAGGCAAGACGTTTTTGCCCGGCGTTTGAGTGAGGAGATCCTTCTGGATAACGATGACGCGTTTGTGGCGTTGCGCGGAGGGAAGCGTTGGTTGCAGGCGGCCAAACCGGCGCGCCTGGAAAGAACGGTGGGACCCGCTGTCTATGTCCGGCGAAACGGGGTGTATCTCATCACAGGAGCTCTGGGAGACCACGGCGGTGTGGGATTTTTCCTGGCCCGTTGGTTGGCGCGGCAAACAAAGTGCGCCATCGCGTTGATTGGCCGCAAGGAGTTGCCCCCGGAGGAAGAGTGGCTGGCGTATCTGGAAGCGGGGGATGAAAAGGCGGTTGTGAACCGGATTCAAAAGCTTGTGGAGTTGCGGGAATGCGGCGCGCGGGTAATGTACGTCGCGGCGGATGTGGCGGATATGGCCCAGATGGCCGCGGCGGTACGGAGGGTCGAAGAGCGGTTCGGCGGCATTTGCGGCGTCGTTCACGCGGCAGCGGTGATGGGGGAAGGGACTGTTCGTTTTATGGCGGAGCAGGAAGCGGACGATACCGTCATCCGGCAATTGTCGCCCAAAATTCTCGGTCCCGCGATTTTGTATCGATTATTAAAAGACAAACCATTGGATTTTTGCATTCTTATGTCGTCTCTGGCCTCCCTGTTGGGGGGGATCGGAGTCAACGCCTATACCGCCGCCAACAATGTGTGCGACGCGTTCGCCCATTGGGTAAGCCGCGAGGGAGATCGTCGCTGGATCAGCGTCAATTGGGATAATTGGCAAAATCCCGGTCGCCCCCATGAAGAAGAAAATCCTCTGGCCATGCCGGTCGAGGACGGTGTTGAGGCGTTTCACCGCATTCTCTCCTGGGGCGGGACGGCGCAGGTGATCATCTGCACCGTGGAGCTGGATCAATGGCTGGAAAAAAGAAGACCGCCTCGAAGGGACAAAGACCGCAAGCCAATGGGCGATTGGTTTTACTGTCCCCGTTGGCGGGCGAGACCGCTGGACATTCAAGGCGTCGCAGCCGAAGCTCATGATCGAGAAAACTGGTTGGTGTTCGCCGGCGATGGGGCCTTCGATGCCGCGTTCGTTCAGATGTTGGAACGGAGTGGTATCGAACCTGTGATCGTCAGGGCCGGCCAGACATTCGCCGCTCTCTCGGCGCGCGAATTTATGGTGAATCCCGCGGAAGAGAACGATTACCTGGCGTTGTTCCAGAGTTTGGTCCGGGGAGGGCGAATTCCCGGGATGGCGGCGCATTTGTGGAGCCTGGGCTCTCAGGGTGATTGCTGGCTGGAGCCCGGCAGGATGGAGCGATGGTTGGATCGTTCGTTTTACAGTTTGCTCTATATCGTCCGCGCCGTTGGGCATTCAGGCATCGAGAGCCCCTTGCGGTTGGCTGCCGTCACCGGCAATATGCAGCCGGTAACCGGAGACGAAGCGCTGAATCCTCATCTGGCCACTGTGCTGGGGCCTTTGAAAATCATTCCGCTGGAATATTCCAATATCGCCTGTCTGAGCATCGACGGTGATGACTCCCTGCAACCGGAGCATGTGCGGTTGGAGATGGCCGCCGCGAGCGATGGTTTTGAAGCGGCGGCTTACCGGGGCGGCGTCCGGTTTGCGCAGGACTACGAGCGCTGCGCCCCTCCGGAGGGAAACAAGTCCCATAGCCGGTTGAAAATGGACGGCGTGTACCTGGTGACCGGCGGATGTGGAGGCATGGCTTCGGCCATCGCTCGCTTCCTGGTGGAATCCTACCGGGCGCGGGTGATACTGGTGGATATCGATGAGCCGCCGGCATCCGGCGGCGATGCTCCTTTGGGCGAAGGACTCTTCCATTATCGAGCGGATGTGGCGGATCTCGAGCGGATGCGCCGGGTTGTGCGGGAGGCGGAAGCGGCGGTCGGGAGGATTTGCGGCGTGATACATACCGCAGGCGCCATCGACGCCGCCGGCATGATCCAGTTGCGCTCGCGCCAGGATACGGATGATCTGTTGCGGCCGAAAATTTCTGGAACTCTGGTGTTGGATGAAATTTTCCGGGATCGGGAGCTGGATTTTACCGTTCTGTTTTCATCGCTGGGCAATGTTCTGTACGGCGGGAAATTTGGACAGGTGGGGTACAATGCCGGTCATGAATTTCTGGACGTGTTCGCCGCTTATAAATACCGGGCCGGTTCTGCCATCATTACCATCGATTGGAACGATTGGGAGGGCGTCGGCATGGCGGGCCGGGCCGCAGAACGGTTCGCGCCGGACCGGCGGGATGATGTGCGATTGTCCATCACTCCGGCTGAAGGATTGCGGGCGTTTGCGCGGGCATTGGAATTGGATGTGCCCCGGGTAGTCCTGTCGGTCTATGATCTCGATATTCTGGTGGAACATATCAACCGGGGCAAAGAGGTCTTGCGGCGGGAACTGGAGCTATTGGACACCCGAAGCGGCGCTGGAATTGTGGAGCCGCGTCCCCAACTGGATGTGGAATTCGCGCCGCCGGACAATGAGGTGGAGACCCAACTGGCGTCGATCTGGAGGGATTTTTTCGCCATCGACCGGGTTGGTATCGACGATGACTTCTTCGAGTTGGGAGGCGATTCGTTAAAGGCCATGACTGTGGCGGCCAAAATCCAACGGCAACTACGGGTGAAAATTCCCCTGCCGGAGTTGTTCAAGCGTTCCACCATCCGCTCGTTGTCGCAATTTATCGGAGTGGCCGGGACGGATGACATCGTGCCCATTCCGGCGGTTGAAAAAAAGGACCACTATGTTTTATCCGCCGCCCAGAAACGGTTGTACGTCATGCAGCAACTGGACGAGGCTGGAACTGTGTACAATGAATCGACAGCCATCATTTTTCCTCATCCGGTGGCGAAAGAATCGTTGCAGAGGGTGTTCCAACAATTGATCCAGCGTCATGAAAGTTTGCGCACCTATTTTGTGTTGAAAGAGGGGGAGCCGGTTCAACGGGTGGCGGAAGCCGGCGCATGCCGGTTCGCGGTCGATGAGGTCGATAATGCCATATTTTCTGAAAAACCGCGGACGCGGGAAGACTTATTGGCCTCGTTCATCCGGCCCTTCCAATTGCAGGAGGCTCCGCTCTTGCGGGTGGCGTTGGTCCGGGAAGACGACAATCGCTTCATGATGATGGTGGATCTCCACCATATCATCACCGACGGCCAATCGATGGAGCTCTTGCGCCGCGAGTTTTTGGAGTTATACGCCGGCAATCCATTGCCGCCGTTGCGGGTGCAATACAAAGATTACGCCGAATGGCAGTACGCGCCGTCGCAGGCGGCGTCGGCGAAGCGGCAACTGGCATACTGGCGGGAGCTCTTTTACCACCTGCCGCAGCCCCTGCGTCTACCCTACGATTTCCCCAGAACCGGGGTTCCGGGGTTTGAGGGGAAAATCGTCCGCCTGGAATTGAATCAAGACGTTAGCGCTCTTTTACGGAGAATGGCCGCCGCCGAAGATGTGACCCTGTTCATGTTGTTGTTGGCCATTGTCTATCTCCTGCTTCACAAAATCAGCGGCCAGGAAGATATCGTAGTGGGAACGTTGACCGCCGGCCGGCCCCATCCGGATCTTGACGCGGTGATGGGGATGTTTGTCAATACCCTCGCCCTCCGCCACACGGTCCATCGGCAGCATCGGTTCGTGGATCTGCTGCGGCAGGTGAAGCGACTGGCCATCGACGCCTTCGGCAACCAGGACTGTCAGTTTGACGCGTTGGTGGAGGTTTTGGGCGTTCCCCGCCAGAGCGGACGCAATCCATTGTTTGATGTGATGTTCGTGTTGAAGAACCAGAAGGGAGGCGAAGAGGGCGCGCCCGCCACGCCGGATCCCTATGAATTTAAAACCCAGATTTCCAAGTTCGATTTGATTGTCATCGGCAACGACAATGGGCGGCAGATCTCGTTCACGTTGAGCTATGGGACCCACCTGTTCGAGAGTTCCACCATCCAGAGGATTTCCGGTTATCTGGAAGAGGCGGTAGCCCGGGTGCTGGAAGCGCCGGATATCAAAATCGCCGACCTGGAATTGTCTCTGGAGCTCCAATCCCGTCACGTGGAAGTGCCGGATATGGAATTCGGATTTTGAGGATTGTATTGTATGGCGCAAAAAATTAGACATCGCGAGCAATTGCTCATGGCCGCCGGCCGCAATGAAGCGGAACGGCGCTATTGGTCCGCGCAATTCGCGGGATTTTCGTATCCTGCCTCCTTTCCCGGCGACGGCGCGTCGCAAGGAGATAACCTGTCCCCTGCGGCGTGTGAAGAATTCGAGATTCTTCCCCAATTGGCGCGGAAACTGGAAACACTGGCCAGGAGTAGTCCGCACGCGCTTCATGTGATCTTGACCGCGGGGGTGGCGTTGCTGCTCCATGTCTACGGAGGGAAACGGGAGATCGAGGTGGGGACGCCCCTTTACCGGCAGGAGGATGCGGGCGATATGGTCAACGGGATATTGCCGTTGCGGGTGCCTGCGCCGCCGGGCGCGACGTTTAAGGAGCTGTTGCTCCAGGTGCGACGCCTGGTACAGGAAGGGACCGCCCATGTCAATTATCCGCTGGAAGTGTTGATAGAAGAATTGGATGTTTCCACGATTGCCGGCCCCGCGGGTTTGTTTGACGTGGCAGTGTCGGTCGCGGAGATTCACGATAAAGACGATATTGTATCCCGGGCATCGCCATCGATGCATTGGAATTTTTCTTGCGGGAACAATGGTTTACGAGGGGCGGTGGAATATGACGGCGATCTATACCGCCGGGAATCCGTCCTGCGGATCGCCGGGCATTTTTGCCATGTGTTGGGCCAGGCGGCGGCGGATGTTGAAGCCAGGATCGATGCCATCGGTTTATTGCCGGCTCATGAAAAAGAAGCCCTGGCTCGCCACTTGAATCACCCTCTTCCTGAATTGGAAGAACCGCTCGCCGTAAACCGGAGATTCGAGCTGCAAGTCCTACGCACCCCTCAGGCGATTGCCGTGAAAATGGGCGCGGATCGCCTGACCTATGAGGAGTTGAATATCCGGTCCAACCGGTTGGCTCATCGGTTGCTGCGACGGGGTGTACGCCGCGGCGACATTGTGGGGTTGGCGATGCGCCGTTCGGTGGAGATGGCGGTGGGAATTATGGGAATTTTGAAGTCCGGCGCCGCTTATTTGCCTCTCGAACCCTCCTGGCCTGTCCGGCGGATGGGATCGGTGTTGGATGACGCCGATGTATCGCTGGTGGTGGTGGACGACGATACCCTAAGCGGCCTGCGGATCTCGTCGCTCATGGGGCGGAAGAGCCGAAGCGCTCATCCGGTGAAGACCGCCATCCGCTCCCAAATCACGGATCTAGACAGTCTTCCGGCCACCAATCGCGCGTTGGTGGATTACGAGGCCTATGGCCGCTTCATCGGCCAGGCCATGGTGAAACATAGCGTCACCCTGCAAGCCACCCGCGGCTGCCCGTACAAGTGCGCTTATTGCCACCGGATCTGGCCCCGGCGGCATGTGTTCCGGTCCGCCGAACATATCTTCGGCGAAGTCGATTTGTATTACAAAATGGGGGTCCGGCGCTTTTCCTTTGTGGACGATATATTCAATCTTAACCGGCAAAACAGCCGGCGGTTTTTCCAATTGGTCATCGACGCCGGTATGAATGAAGATATCCGCTTCTTCTTTCCCAATGGGATGCGGGGCGACATCCTGACCGAAGAGGATATCGATTTGATGGTGGAAGCGGGGACCGTCAATCTCGCTATCGCCCTCGAGACGGCGTCGCCGCGGCTCCAGACGTTGATCGGCAAAGAATTGGACCTCGAGGCTTTGCGACGCAACATTCACTATTTTTGCACCCGTCATCCGCAGGTAATTCTTGAATTGTTCACCATCCACGGCTTCCCGGGGGAGACCGAAGCAGAGGCTCTGGCCACCCTGGAATTTGTCAAGAGCCTGAAATGGATTCATTTCCCCTATGTGTTTGTCCTGAAGATTTATCCCAACACCCCTATGTACGAACTGGCGATCGAGCAGGGAGTATCGCCGCGAGCCATCGAGGAATCGACGCAACTGGCATTCCACGAACTGCCGGATACCCTGCCGTTTCCCCGCAGTTTCACCATCAAGTACCAGGCTGATTTTCTCAACACTTATTTTTTGGACCGTGAGCGGCTCCTACATGTACTGCCCCTGCAAATGCGGGTTCTGACAGAGGATGAATTGGTGCAAAAATACGATAGTTATCTCCCGGCCAAAATCGAGAGTCTGCGCGGGTTGCTGGAATTTGCCGGTATCGCCGATGACGATCTGCCGGCGCTGGAATGTGTGGCGGAGGCGACCGTTTGCCCTGAAGGTTTTAACGAAAAATTGTTCCGGCGTTTCCCCATAGCCAAAAGCGAACCGGATGCGTTGCGTGTGTTGCTTTTGGATCTATCCCAATTTTTCAGCGACAGGCCGGGCGATATGTTGTACGATGTGGTGGAGCCGCCGTTGGGTTTGATGCAA
>JAHELQ010000292.1 GCA_024644125.1 Candidatus Aminicenantota bacterium
GCAAGTACGCATCATATGCAGAATGGTATTACGCTCGCGTCATGTTCAACGAAGAAAACGGCGGTAAACAATTTCATCAAAAAAACTACGGTAAAAACTTTGATTACCACGATTTCGCCCCAATGTTCAAGGCAGAGCTCTTCGATCCCGCCTGGTGGGCGAAACTGTTTGCCCGTTCCGGCGCAAAATATGTCGTCCTCACCAGCAAACACCACGACGGCTATTGCCTCTGGCCCACCAGAAGCCCTTACTCCAAAGGTTGGAATAGCATGGACACAGGTCCAAAGCGTGATTTGGTGGGAGAATTGACCGAAGCGGTGCGGGCCGAAGGATTACGTATGGGGCTCTATTATTCCATAATCGAATGGGAAAGCATTCCCACCAAACGAACCGAATCCGGCTATTTCATCCCCGCCGATATTGTGAAGAAGCGGCAAATCCCTCCCGATAAATACATCGATCAGCACATGATTCCCCAATTAAAAGAGCTTGCGCTCAATTACCAACCGTCGGTGATTTTCTCAGACGCTGGAGAATGGGACCGCACAGCCGCCGAATGGAAAACCCTGGACTATTTGGCCTGGCTCTACAACAACGCCCCGAACAAACATGAAGTGGTGGTAAACGACCGCTTTGGCTCCGATATGCCGGGCGCGCATGGCGATTATTTCTCCAGCGAATACCAGGATACAGAGGCGGTTGGCGCCCATCACCCCTGGGAAGAGAGCCGCGGCATCGGCGGGTCCTATGGCTTCAACCGCGCAGAATCAATCGATGATTACAACACATCGACAGAATTGATACATGAATTGGTGGATATCGTCGCCCGCGGAGGCAACTTGTTGCTCAATGTGGGTCCCACATCCGACGGCCGCATCCCAGTCATCATGCAAGAGCGCCTCCTCGATATTGGCGCCTGGCTCGAGGTCAACGGCGAGGCCATCTTCGCCACCTCCCCACGCAAGAAAAGCCACAGAAAAACTATCAACGACGACCTCGCCATCTTATTCACAACCAAACCAAACACCATCTACGCCATCTGCACCTCATGGCCCGGGTCAGTGATCGAAATCCCCGACATCACCCCATCCTCCACCATCCGGATCACCATGCTCGGTCTCGACCAGGCCATCGAATGGACAATCGATCCGCAGACACACATCCTTTCCATCGAACCGCCCGCCATATCTCCGGCGCAGGCCCCCTGCTCACACGCCTATGTGTTCAAAATCACGATGTAGGGGAACCAGAAAAAACAATTTTAAAATCCTTCGCCATACTGACAACGTACCACCCCTCTTTCTGGGCGGTCGCCAACCATTGGGCCCGTTGTGGATCGGCAGGGTACGAGTACTCTCTCGCCGGGTCATCGTGATTCAACAAAAGCGATAGGTGGGGCAAGCTGTTAGAATAGGTCGAGCGCAACATCTCGAAATCACCATCAGTGTTGCCGAATGCCAATACCGGGAACGTCCCGATCTGATCGAAAATATTCTGGACTTTTCCCCCATTCACATCCGCCGGCCCAAATGAATAGCCGCAAATCGCCAACACCGGCCCGCCCGCGGAGTATTCGTAAATAGTAGTGGCGGGAACAGTACCAATACAGTGAGAAGAATCCTGGCCGAACCGTTCTCCGCACGAAGCCCTCACCATCAACAAATTGCTACCCGACACAATATATACGGTGAAGGCCTGTTCGCCCAGATATTGAATCAACTGCAACATCGGCGGGTAGAACAAATCGATATATTTTCGTTTCAAATCAGGATGCGATTGAATGAGAATAAAATCTGCCACATGAGCTTGATACGCGGCAACCGTCCAACCGGCGAAGGGAGTTGCCATTGCCAGCAAAAAGTTATTGACAAGAAATTCATCGTCGTCCTCAAAAGCCGCTTTGTACGGTTGATGTATCCGCGCTGTAGCCGATTCTTGCGCCACTTTCTTCAACTGGGCTTTGGCAATCGCCATTTCCAGCCAGAGCGGCTTCTCGCACGCGATAGTCCCATCCATATCAAAAGTGGCGACTCGTTTCTCCGGCGGTACAAACGAAGGGGATCCGTTATCCGCGACAGAGGCTACAAATGCCAGAATCGCAGTTTTCGCCGATCCGTCGTTCCATAACGATAAGGGGTCGTTCGTTTGTTGACCGGCCCACAATCCAACTATACCTGTTAAAACAATCACCATAAGAATGATCGCATTCTTCGCCATTTTCCTATTTGACATTATTCATTCCTCCAAATTCCAGGTTTAATAAAAAAGCAGATCCGCCTGTCCCCAACCCGGGGGGCAGGCGGATCTAAAACATTGTATGTATCGTTTAACCAATTATACCGTTTATAACTCGCGCCATGGGACGGCCTTCCTCCATTTCCCATTGCACGCCGTACGGGTCTAGCCAGTAGAAGAAAGTCTGCGGATCCGGCGACAATTTCTCCGGCGGATTGGCCGACAACATCTTCACGCCCTCTTGATTCTTCAGCCAATTATATACCGCCAGCGCGTCCGTCACCTCCATGGCGATATGGCGGATACCTCCGACATCGTTGGTTTTGTGATAATGAACCTCTTGATCGCCTTTGGGAAAATCGTAGAGCATGAGCTCCAGATGGATTTGAGCATTGGGATGAATCAAGAAACGGACCATCACCTTGCATTCATCGAATCCCGCATCGTGAGCGAAATGTTTGCATGTCTCGTCCGGCAGCCACAAACTCCAGGCCTGCTGGAAGCCCAGCACACGTTTGTAGAATTCAGTCGCCTCTTCCATCATGGCAACGTCTTTCATGATGACATTGATATGGGAGAAGCCCAGGATAAAATCGCAGGGATCCATATGATGGTTTTTTGGAAACCCGTCCGGTATCTGCGCCATGCCCCTGGGAATCGTGTACTCCAGAACATCCGAAGCCAACGCCTGCATTTTTTCTTCCCCTTGAATGAGTCCCACAATATGCACAGCCACGGAGATGCCGCAATGAACACCGCCGGAGGTCATAAATTTGGATTGGGGATTGTGAAGGAAATTGGCGCCGTTCCGGGTATCCAGAACCGTCAGATTCATACCTTCCGATTGACTCATCTGCTGCAACTGATCAAACCGGGTATGATGGGTCGTCACTTCCAGACCGTCCAATAAATGAGTTTTAGCCAGCAACAAAACGCCGGAGCAAATACCAGCGACATACAGCGCGTCTTTCGAGACGGTCTCGATCCATTTCACCAATTTCCCGTCCGCCATCGCAGTTTCAATTCCCTGTCCGCCAACAATCACCAACACATCGATCGGCGGATGATCATCGACCGTATAGTCGGGAGTCAACGAAAAATTGCTCTCCGTACCTTTTTGAGGCGGAGGACCCGCATCCAACACCACCGGAGATTTGTCCTGTCCGATGGTGAATACTTTGAACACAGCCGACCCGTTACTATTGCGTGCCGCGCCCAACACTTCATACGCCCCTGCCATATCCAGTACTTCAGTATTCTGGAAGAGCAAGATTCCGACATTTTTACCGATCGTCTCGTCTGCCGGCGGAGTCAGCGGTTGATTCAGCAATTCTGAGAACACCTTCTTGAATTCATACTCGGAAGTCCCGAACACGACATCCATCTCAGGCATCGATTCATCTAACACAACAAACGTGCGGCCGCAGGTGTTGTCGCTCATCGACTCGACTGTATCGACGTCGATTCGTTTTGCCGACACATGGATATCCCGTAACAGCCCTGTCATCACCATCGCAGCCAGAGGGTCGAAGATTGGCAATGGGATCGACTCTTTCGCAGGCCCTTCGGTTTTTTGCACAATGAGTTTTTTAGCCAACTGCGCCACTGGATCGGGAGAAGTGATCATTTCCGCGTAGCCATCCTCCAGAAGCACATAATCGCAAGCATCCAGAGGCACCAAAGTAATGGGCATTCCCGCCTCGAACACTTTCTTCGCCGCCATCGGATCCAGGAAAATATTCCATTCGGCGTAGTGGTTGGTTGCGTAATTGGGCCCCTGGTCATACTCTTTTTCGGAATTGTTCAGAGCCGCCACATTACCGTCCGCATCCACAGCTCCGCCCATGATGAACAACCGTTCGACGTTCTCGATCTTCGGCTTCGGATTGTTATCCAGCATCCGGGCGATATTGGTCAAACCGCCGAGAGAGAGAATCGTGACCTGGTATTCCTGGTTTGCCAGTTGATCCTGGATAAATTCCCAGGCGGGACGAGGATCCGGCGCTTCGGTGACAACGGGTATCAAATCGCGTAATCCGCACACATCATCCATCATTTCCCGAAACGTTTTCGGGAACTGGTGGTCGTATTGACTGGGAGTGGCCGCTCCGGCGCTTACCGGCGCGTCGATGTTCCCCAGTTTAAGAAGTCCCTGGGCGATCTTCACTCCATCTTCCAGATGGGTTTCGCCACATCCGGTGACGGTGATGCCGATGATCTTGATATTGGGATTTTTCATGATAAGGAGTATGGCCAGAATGTCATCCCACCCCATATCTGTGTCGATAATCACATTAGTCGGGTATCCGAGTTTTTGCATGTTTCCTCCAAATAGTACACAAAGATTTTTAAGATTTGAAAGCCTGCATCGGCGCATCAAAGCTTGAGGAAACATTGTAACGGTTTGGCCATATTTCTGGATATAAAAAACCAATCAAAAATTGATAAAATCCAATCAATCGCGAATGGTCGAGGATCTATCGGGCGCAGGTTTGATTGCGGCCGCCGTCGATACTGACTGTATCGCCGGTGATCCACCCGGCGTTTTTTGAAGCCAAAAAAGCGATCAAATCCGCCACCTCCCGGGCCTCTCCTACCCGCCCCAGAGGATGCGTAGTTTTGCTGTGTTCCAAAAACCGGGAGTAAGCGCTCTCTTCCATCCCACTATTCTTATGAAGATTGGTCACCACCACTCCAGGGTTGACGGCATTGACCCGAACGCCTTTCGAGGCCAAATCGAGGGCCGCGCACCGTGTCAATTGATCCAAACCCGCCTTGCTGACGCAATAGCTCAAAATCCCCGGAAACGCCCGCAGACCGGTCACAGACCCCACATTGACAATATTCCCCCCGGACGCCACAAGATGCGGGACCGCCAATTGCATCAAATGAAACACAGCCCGCAAGTTGACATCCATCATCCTATCATAATCATCCAGCGACGTAGATTCGATCGTACCCGAAGCGATAAATCCAGCGGCGTTCACCAACACATCCAGCCGCCCAAACCGCTCGACAGTCCGATCCACCAATCCCTCACGAAACGCTCCGTCCGCGATATCACCATCCAACGCCAGAGCTACAACTTCCTCTTTTCCATCATTCAATTCTTCCATCAAACGATTCAATTCTGCACGATTCCTTCCTGTCGCCATCACCAGCGCCCCGGAAGAGGCAAATCTCACCGCCGCCGCTCTACCAATCCCGCTAGTAGCCCCAGTCACCAACACAACCTGATCGTCAAACCGAATATCCATCTATTCCTCCATCTCCCCCATTGTACCGCAATCCCCCATCCCTGTCACGAAATTTTCCTCCAGGGCCTCACATAAAAAGTCGATCTTCCGCTCTCGATGAAGATGATTAGTTGCCGTAGCGATGAATTGAATCACACTCTCCCCGCAGATTATCCTGCCCATCGCGAACGAAGCCCGGTTCGACGACGAATGCTGCTTCGCCTGTCCCCATCTCTTCCTATTTACGCAATCCCTGTTCATCTTTCAGGAGAGGGCTAGCTCATTTATTTTTCCTTATCATAGAAAATACAAATAGCATCAAAACTGCGAAAATTATTATCGGGAAAATTAATGGGTTGTTTTGATCTACATAGACTGAGATTCCAAGAATTACTAAAACAGGTGCAAATGCTATCATGGTTGCTAGCTCATTTTTTCGAAAAAAATTAACCTTAATCGCGAAAATAATTTCTAAGATTACGCCTATATAAAGGATAAAACAAAAATCAGCTAACAATGAAGCCGAGTAACCAGGGTGTACGTATTTTTCCCAATAAAAAAAACTCATTACAATATTTACAAAAATCAAAAGAGAATTAACACATAATAATGGAATTTGTTTTAAAATATTTAATCTAAAAATCAATGCCATTATAATGAAAGAATTACAAAGAATAACTACCCTAAAGATGTCGAATTTCGGCATCCCTATAAACGACAACAATAATAGAAGGAATGGGACAAGCAGTGCTCTCATTCCTTGCGAATGATTTTTTTTCATGCTTGTATTGCATTTAGGCAGCATTTACTAACTCCAAAATTAAAAGGATCTCGGATTTGATGTGCATTGGTATGTGCAATAAATTCCGAAGCCAATTGAAAGAATAGCCCAGGCCTTAGTTGAAGCGGCCGAGACTATGTCAAAAACCGCCGCTCCAGCACTAGTAATTACAGTCATTTTCCAACTCGATTGTAGGGCAATTCCCATACAAATGTTCATACATTCCTCAAACATATTCAAACACTCGAAGTTTTCCTTGGGCCACTCAAGTTTTTTCTGGAAATAATAAAAAAAATATTGGTATATATAATCGAATTTTTCTTTTACATTTCTGTTAGGCCATGTGAGGTCATTGAACAGCCCAAAGGGATCATTTAGGTGAATCGGATTGTTTTGGACAAAACTGTAGAAATTTAAACCGCTCTTAAACTGAATGGGATCCTCTGTAGTGAATCGACTTGTGATAGGATTGTAATTACGATGATAAAAATAATTCAGTCCCGATTCCTGGTCGTAGTACTTTGACTGGAAGCCGAGGTTGCCTTTGGTGGGGCCGGATTGGGAGAGGAGGTTGCCG
>JAHELQ010000293.1 GCA_024644125.1 Candidatus Aminicenantota bacterium
CCTTTACGGGAGGCGTACAACGCAGCCTCGTTCACCATATTGGCGATATCCGCTCCGGTGAATCCCGGGGTCGAACGGGCCAATACTTTCAAGTTTACATTTCTCGATGTTGGAATATTTCTGAGATGAACCTTCAGAATCTCCTCCCTCCCTTTCACGTCGGGAGTGGAGACGACGATTCTTCGGTCGAAACGGCCGGGACGTAAGAGAGCGGAATCCAGAATATCCGGCCGGTTGGTGGCGGCGATAATGATGACCCCTTCGTTGGCGTCAAAACCATCCATCTCCACCAATAACTGGTTCAACGTCTGTTCCCGCTCGTCGTGCCCGCCGCCGAGGCCCGCGCCCCGCTGACGGCCGACAGCATCGATTTCATCGATAAAGATCAAACATGGCGCATGCTTCTTGCCCTCTTCAAACAAATCGCGAACCCTCGATGCGCCGACACCCACAAACAATTCCACAAAATCCGAACCGGAAATCGAAAAGAACGGCACATTGGCTTCGCCGGCGATAGCTTTGGCCAACAAAGTTTTACCTGTCCCCGGAGGGCCTATCAAAAGTACGCCTTTGGGAATCTTGCCTCCCAGGCGCTGGAATTTCTTCGGCTCTTTCAAAAAATCGATGATCTCCCGGAGCTCGTGCTTCGGTTCCTCCACGCCGGCGACATCTTTGAATGACACCTTATTCTTCTCCCCGGCAAACATCCGGGCCTTGCTCTTGCCGAACGTAAACGCCTTACCCCCGGCTTGTTGACGCATAATGGCTATCCAGAACACGATCAAAATCAGGAATGGAGCGCTGGACAATAAAATCGACAGCCATTCGTTTTTATTTAATTTTTCAACTTTTATCTTGACTTCATTTTTTCTCAAAATCGAAATAAATTCGGGATATTGAGCAGGAATAGCCGTCTCGTATTTGACTTTTTCGGGAGCGTTGGCTTCATTTTCGGCGCCGTTGCCTTTGAAATCTCCCGTCACTACATTCCCACTTATAAAAGCGGACTCGATCTTCCCCAGCTCTACATTCTTCATGAAATCTGAAAACTCGAGCGTCTCGATTTCAGCGCCGCGAACATCGTTGAGCATATTCCACAGGAGGATTATCACAATAAACGAAGCGATCCAGAATAAGAAACCCTTCGGCCTGCGTTGATTGATATTTTTTATATTTTTCATCAGCTTCCTCGTCCTTAGATATCAAAGCACGTAACAATTATATCACAAGAACTGCGTGCTTTCAACGCGAATGGCTGGTCAAAGCCGTTATCTGGAGAGTTTTTTCCCGGAGGACACGGTTCCACGGTCAATGAACTGGAATTTTAAAATTGTACGCCAGAGAATCTCGATATCCAGTCGGAACGTCCAATTCTGAATGTAATAAATATCGAATTCAATTCTCTTGGCCAGCGGAGTGTTACCTCTGAGCCCATGTACCTGCGCCCAGCCGGTCATTCCGGTTTTCACTCGGTGGCGAAGCATGTATCTTGGAATATTGTTTTTGAACTCCTCCACAAATTCCGGCCTCTCGGGTCTGGGGCCCACCAGACTCATATCCCCTTTCAGGACATTAAACAATTGGGGGATCTCGTCGATCGACAATTTCCGTAAAATTTTCCCCAGCGCCGTCACCCGGTCGTCGTCCGGCGGAGACCAGATAGCGCCGGTCTTCACTTCAGCGTCGGGCACCATGGTGCGGAACTTGATCATTTTGAAATGCCGGCCGTCCAATCCCACCCGTACTTGCGAATAGAACAGAGGCCCTCTGGAATCGAGTTTGATAATAATGGCCAGGATCGATAAAAACGGCGACAACACCAATAAGCCAAGCAGGCTGACCAAAATATCGACCGACCGTTTGAGGGCCAACGGCCACCCCTGGAGCGGGATGTCGCCCAGATTGATGGTGGGGATACCCTCGATATGCTCCATCCCCGCCTTCAGCGACGCGATCTGCAAAATATCCGGCACCAACCGGATATCCAGCAGTAAATTATTGCCCAATTCGATCAATTTCATGATAGTGCCGTATTCCTTCAAAGATAGGGCGATAAAAAGATCTGTGATCCCATGCGCGCGCGCAATTTTCTCAAGATCTCCAAAACCGCCCAGCACACCGTCATCATTCTCTTCGCCCAGGAAGCCCGTAATCTCGATGCCGAAATGCGAATAATTCTTCAATTTCTCCGCCACCGCCAAAGCCAGAGGCCCGGTTCCGGCGATCAACACCCGCGAAATTCCGTTCCGTCTCATAAAAATATTCTTGAAAAAACGGAAAACAAGCAACCGCAACCCGAACAGCGAGACGATCGAGATAAAGATATACGACAACATATACACGTGGGAAATCTCAAAATTGATAAATTTGTAGCTCTTCAGATAACTGAAAAACAGGATCACGACAAACGATGAGACCGTGCTATTGAGAAGTACCAGGAGCAAATCATCCAGGCGGTTGCGCCGCAAGCGGATCTTGTAATAACCCTGGTTTGAAAAATAGAAAGTTTGCACCATCATCAGGAACGGCAATACGATCAAGTATTGGCTGAGTCGCGGTATTCCTTTGGGCACTCCGATTAACGACGAATGAAACCTGAACCAAAATGTGAAGAAGAATGCGATAACTATGGCCGCCAGGTCGCTGATAACATAAAAATGAGCTAGTTTTTTCCGACTTTTCTTGATCATATCCGTTTATTGATGAATTCCCCAATTTTAATCTTGAAATTTTCCTCTGAGAACCTGAGACTGCTCTCACGAATGGCTTGCGCGTCGAACAAAGCTTCGCGGAACCGCTCCACAGCACCGGTAACTCCCGGAACCGAGTTGTCAGCGAACAATATCCCGGTCTCGCCGTCGGAAACGATATCCAGTACTCCGCCTTTGGCCGGCGCAATGACCGGAACGCCGCACGCCTGGGCCTCGCCGAACGCGATCCCAAAATCTTCCACCCCTGCGTACACGAACGCCGCCGCGTGTTGGTACAACTCTTTCAATTCCTCGGCCGAAACGTTCTTCCGGAAAACAATCTTATCTCCCGCCATCTTCCGCAGCCGCCCCTCCTCCGGCCCTTTGCCCACCAACACAAGCGGCAGGTCCAACCGATTGAACGCCGCCACCAACATATGGTTGTTTTTATACGGGACAAACGCCGACACCGATAGATAATACTCCTTGCGGGGGCTCACCGCCGGCCGGAAGAATTCAACGTCTACAGGCGGATGGATCACTGCGGCGTCGCGGCGGTAGTATTTGGCAATCCGTTGTTGGACAAAACGGGAATTGGCGATAAAATAATCCACCCGGGCTGACGATACCGTGTCCCAGAGCCGGAGCTTCTCCGCTTGCCGCCGGATCACGCGCCGTTTGATGCCCTTCGCGTTGCCGAAGTATTGGTCGTATTGGTCCCAGATGTAGCGCATCGGCGAATGGATATAAGAAAAATGGGGCGCCCCCGGAGGAGGTATCACTCCTTTGGCCACACAATGTGAACTGCTGATGACCAGGTCGTAATCCCAGAGACGGAACGATTCCGCGGCAGAGGGTAAAAACGGGAGGAAGTAGCGGTAGTGCTTGCGCACAAACGAATAGTCGTTCAGATGAGAGGGATAGATCTTGTGCTTCTTGATCTTTTCCGAAATCTTTCCCTCTTCCAGAAACAGGGTGAAAATATCCGCCTGCGGGAACAGATCGAGGAATTGTTCCAGAACCTTCTCGCCGCCGCGCATTCCGTTTAGCCAGTCGTGGACGATCGCTACTTTTTGTTTCATATTAGCCCACATTTTACAATGACTCGGCCAAGAAAGCAACATAAACGGCGGCGGCGAAACCGGTTCGAATTATTTTGCCAGATAACCGCTCTGAAAATGCTTCTTTAATTTCCGATCTTTCACATCGATCTCAATGATACGGAACTTGCCGTCCGCTTGCGGGGCAGGCGAATAAAAATCCACCAGATAATAATCGTTGCAAAAACCGGCGATCAACTTGAGCCCAGCCTCCGGCTTCGAGGTTGTCTCGACGATACCACCGGTAAGACCGGCTATTTTCGAGAACATATTGTAGATATCCTGCGAATTGTCCTTCATGACGAACCTGCGGTCGCGGTTTTCGGCCCTGGTCAAATAAACGAAATGCGCGGAAATCCCGGAGTTGATCAACGCCTGGCTTACCGCCTGGCAATCGATGGTTTCCTTGTTTTCATCCGATTCAAACACATCCATAGCGTCGAATTTCAAATCCTTGTTTTTCTGCAAGTTGCTCATAGTGCTGCGAACCGGAATCGGGCGCAATTCCTGATGGGAGAGAATAATTAGATGAGTCTGGCCCGGTTGCGTCTTGAAAATATCGGCGAACTTCAACAAGAGTGTGTCGTTAACCTTCCTTCCCTGCCTCATATTCTCCAGCATCTGCCGGTATTGAATCAGCAACGACTTCACATCGACGCCACTGGTGCCGCCCATGGACATCCCGTTACCGTCGGTCCCCATCTTGATCTCCGACACCGTCTGCTTCATTTGCTCCACCACATTCAAGTAATTGGACGCGCCCACCGGCACATCCCGCTTCAGCACGGTTTTTGCGGCTTCGATCAATTCTTCGGTGGTTTTCGCCTGCAACGTCTGCTGGGAAAACGTATAGGGTTTGAGAGGCGTCAACAATATCAATTGGTCGCCTTTCTTCAAAACTTTGTCAAAGAAGAAGGCAACGCTATCCGCGATTTTGGAATTATACTCGACAATATTGTAAATCAGAATAAAATTCCGATTCATCGCCGGCTCCATCCCCGGAGCCCCGTCGGCTTTTTCCACTTTATTATTTTTCACCAGCCGCAACGACGCCACCTCGGCATCCGCGCCATCTTCCTTGATGAGAATACTTTCTTTAGCCAGATCCCCGGCAAATTCCCCCGCCGAGTCATACGCACGCAGCGCAACCGAAACAACCTTCTTTTCCTGCGCAAACGCGGAACCGGCGAACACAATCGCCACGACAAAAATAAAAACAAAACTCCATTTCAACCAACTCTTCATCCATTACCTCCAGAAACACTTATACGGCCCTCCACTCCCGGGCCGGATTCTCCAATTATACCACCCCGCCAATTAATTTTCACCCCACTTACGCCCAAAGATTATCCGCTTCATCGATAATCGCTTCTCAAGAAAATTCCCAAATCGGAATCATCGCTGCGCGAAGCGAAAGATTCTCGTCTCCCTGAGAACGAATTCCCCTTCGCAAACAATCATCGCGAAACGCTTTTCGGGGGACAGGTACGTAAATTTTCCTCTCGAAACGAATTTTGCTTCGCAAACAATCATCGCGAGAACTTTTCGGAACTTTTCGGGGACAGGCGCGAAAAAAGAGGAGAGTGAAACTGAAAATCGACAGGGGAAAAAAGAAGATGTTGATCAGAGATAGGCCGATTCGTTTTACATCAAGAAACTACAATATCTTTGAAAATTTTTAGACAATCAGGATCTGTGTTGAGCAAATCGACGTAAACCTTGAACGCTTCAAGAATAGTTGCTTTGTTGATATTACAAAAACGCTCTTTCTCCTCGCCATTAAATTTGTCAAGATCACCTACGTGCACCCAACAACGAGAGCAATAAATCATAGCCCAGCAATCGGTGCAATCCTGCATCCGCTCTTCCATTTTCCTGTAATAGGAGGCGATACAGTCGTAGTCGAATCCCGCCTGAACATGACCCAATTTATAACATTCTCCACCTTTTTCGCAGATCTGGATATCACCATTCGTCCGTACGAAAAATCGCCTCGACCCAAGTTGGCACGCCCCATTCGGAGCGATATAGTCTCCGATATCGCATACTTGCCTCCTGGCAAGTCCATAAATTATGGGAAAAACAACACCTTTTTCAATACTCATAAAATGACGGTTTCCATCCAGCAACGATTGTTTGAAACGATCAATGAATTTACCAATCACTCCACTCGACCGCATCACCTGCTCATTCAACCCAATATTTTTCAAAAAACCAGTCTCGCTGGTATCGACAAAGCTTGCCCGAACTCTCCCTCTATCCCGCATATCTTTAAACAGATGATGGCTGGAAAAAAAATCGAACATCCCATCAATTTCATCAAATGGCGGAGCGACGACACACGTTACAGAGACGTTACGCATAAAATATTCCGGATTCAAATGCCGGATCAATTCCAGATTCTCGACAATCGCATCATACGTCCCGCCGCCATCGCGATAAACCCTGTAACGGTCGTGCATTGACTTAGGGCCGTCTAAACTGATCAATAGCGAAAAATCATTCTTGATAAAAAAATCGATCATCTCCTTGTCGAACAGAGTGCCGTTCGTAGTAAAACTAAACGTATATTTTGCACCCTCGGTTTTTTGCCGGACATATTCGACCGCCTGCTTCATCAGATCAAACTTCAACAGCGGTTCGCCCCCATAAAACGAAATATGAGAGTGTTCAGCGTCCAGGCTTTTTTCATAGTAAAAATCTATCGCTTCGAACAATACATCCCGGCTCATATGCAACGAGCGATTCTCGGTTGCGGAATAATGGCCCGAAACCTTGCAATACCTGCAATCGAGATTGCACTCCATCGTCAATTCCAGTACCATTTGAGGAAAGCCGCTCTCATGAATCCGCCTGACATCCGCCCCGCTGTAAATTCCCACCACCAACCGCTTCGGCCGATGAGAAGAGAACAATCCATGCTCATCGAACGCATCTCGGATCGCCTCGACCGCCGCTACCATCTCTTCATCGCTATACGCAAGCCCCGTCGACCCTGCCTCGAGCAGAGTTTTTTCTACCGGCCTCCGATCGACC
>JAHELQ010000294.1 GCA_024644125.1 Candidatus Aminicenantota bacterium
TCCAACCGTCAGTACCGAATTTTATTCCCTCCATACATATTTACATATCATATTATGCGTTAATATTCAATAGAAAAGACCGCTAATTCTACATATATCACTATATTTTTCCAGAAGTAGGAATTTTTTGTCATAATCGGAAGTCGAATCTGATAAATTTAAAACGAAAAAAACTGGAGGTAGATATGCAAAAATGGATCGCCGCAGTGCTGCTGGTTGTGACAGTTGCAGTCCCGGCGCTCGGGAAGAAAACTCACCCGGAAGAAACGCTCCTTCGAGCGTTTCGAGTCGCGCTGGCGCCGTGTACCGCTGACGCCAGCCTTCTTTGTCGAGCCGATATTGTTTATAAGAACGGCAAGATAGATTTCCAGCCGTTAGGTAAGACTTTGGCCACATCGTTGAGAATGACGAACACCATGAGACCGATCAATATAAAAAAGCCGCTATTGATCAAAATGGCTTTGGTCTTCTGGCCGAATTCACGCCGGATGATGGCTTCGACGGAATAGATCAACAAATGCCCGCCATCCAGCGCCGGGATGGGAAACAGATTCACGATTCCCAATTGCAGCGAGATGAAGGCGATCAACATAAAGAAACTTGTAAAGCCCGCATCCAATGTCTTTTTGGAAATCTTCGCGATTTCGATGGGGCCGGAGAGGTTCCTGGGCGATAACTTGCCCACGATCATTCGCCTGAACGCGTCGAAAGTCAGGAAAGTCAATCGTTTCATCTCGGTAAAACTACGTCCCAACGACGCGAAGAAGCCGAAACTCAACTTCACTGTGGGCGAATAAGGCAGCATGCGGATTCCGATTTTGCCTTCGCCTTTTTCGTCCGCTTTCGGAGTGACCATAAGTTTTACCTCTTGACCGTCGCGGTCCACAGTTACGGGAATCTCTTTGCCAGGATTGCCGGAAATCAATTGGCTGACTTCAAAATGGGTGGCGTTTTGGCCTGCCACAGACAGAATGACATCGCCCGCCTTGAATCCCGCCTCTTCCGCCGGTTTACCGGCATCCACAGAATCGATCTTGGTCCTATAACCATAAAAAAAGCCAGCGTAGCCGACATAATATTCGTCTCTCTCGATCACCCGGAGGTCCGCGGTCATAATCTCCCCACCGCGCGTAAACGTCAACGTCAATGTCTCGTTTGGATTGATGTTGATTTTTTCATCCAGGTCTTTCCAGTCCTTTATAGGAACACCGTTAACCGCGCTGATCACGTCCCCCGGCTGAAATCCAGCCTCCGCGGCTGGAGATTCAGGCAACACATACCCGATTTGCGGAGGTTCCATTTTATATTTTTCAACATTCACACCGGTGATGTTGATGATAGTCAAAATAAAAAATGCCAACAACACATTCATCAGCGGTCCCATGATCAGGATGAAGATCTTCTCGGCTCTATTTTTCGCCTCGAATTCATAGGGTTTCAAGTTCTCCGGATCGTATTCCTCCTCGCCCGCCATCTTGACATAACCGCCAAGAGGGATGACGCTGACGCGAAAATCGGTATCACCCATTTTTTTCCCAAACAACCGTTTCCCAAATCCAAAGGAAAATGCCTCGACCCTCACTCCGACCAACCTTGCGGCCAGAAAGTGGCCGAATTCATGCACCAACACAATGATGCTGAGCACGAATAAAAACGTCAATATCGTGGTAATCACATTAATCATTTAGTCCTACTCCGTTTAATTAATTCAACAGTCTTGCTTTTTGTAGCTGAAATGGTTTCCGATAGATCTTTTAGATTGGAAACCGGATAAAAATTCTCGTTGTACAAAATATCCGCCACCACCTGGAAAATATCCAGGAACGACAATTGGCCCGCCAGGAAATGTTCGACCGCCACTTCATTGGCCGCATTGAACACCGCCCCAGAATTCTTCCCCTGTTCGAGTACAAAGTACGCCATTTCGACAGACAAGAACTTGTCCCGTTCCACTTCGTAAAATTCCAACGAACGCAACGAAGCCAGATCGAGTCGGTTCTCTTCAAAATCCAATCGCTCCGGATAGGTCAACGAATATAAGATCGGAATCTTCATATCCGGCACGCTCAATTGGGCGATCATCGACGCGTCCCGGAATTCCACCAACGAATGAACAATGCTCTGAGGGTGGATGATGATGTCGATTTGCTCCTTTTTCAGCTTGAACAAATAGAAGGTCTCGATCACCTCCAACGCCTTGTTCATCAAGGTGGCGGAATCGATGGTGATTTTTGTCCCCATGGACCATGTGGGGTGGTCCAGAGCTTCGGAGATCGTGATATCCCGAAATTCACGCTTGTCCTTTTTGAAAAACGGGCCGCCTGAAGCCGTGAGAATCACCTTCTTGATAAGATCCCGGTGATTGCTCCCCACCGACTGGAAGATGGCGCTCTGCTCACTGTCTATGGGGATCAATTCCGCCCTGGAACTTAGAAGCTCGCGATTGATCAGCTCCCCGGCAGCCACCAGCGTCTCTTTATTGGCAAGACAAATACGATGCCCCAAACGGATGGATTCTAGCGTCGCTTCCAGGGGAGTGGTACCGGTAATGGCGGAAATCACCGTGTCCACTCCCGGATGATTCACCAACGCCAACAATCCCTCGCTTCCGAAGGCGATTCGTTTCTGAGGAAACAATTGCTTGAGCTTCGCCGCATCCTGAGGACGTTTTACTGAAATGATCTCCGGCTCGAACACGTTTACTTGCCGCACCAATTCCGCGATATTCTCGCCGGCGGAGATTCCCAGCAAATTAAAATGCCCGCGATTGGCCTCGATCACCTCCAAAGCATTTTGGCCGATAGAACCGGTGGAACCTAAAAGAGCTATATGTCTCATCTAATTCCAGATATACATAATAATGAAAAACAACGCGGGAGCGCAAAAAATGTAACTGTCCACGCGGTCCAACACGCCGCCATGTCCGGGCAACAAGTCGCCGGAATCTTTCTTGCCGGAGGACCGTTTGAATAGGGATTCCACCGGATCCGACAACTGGGACAAAAGACCGATAACACCGCCGGTGGCAATCGCGATGGATGGTTCGACAGGAACCGGGAACAAAACGATGGATAGCCAGCCGGAGAGCGCAGCGGTTATAATCGCGGCGATCAGTCCTTCAAGCGATTTTTTGGGAGAAGCCACCGGGTAAATTTTGTGTTTACCGATAGCGCTGCCGACAAAATAGGCGCCTGAGTCACCGATAGCGATGACAATAATCATGAAAAACAGGTAATTCGGCCCCAGCTTCTTCAGTTCCAACATGAAGTAGAGAGGAAGATACAGATAAAACAAAACCAAAAAATGGATTCCCATATCCCGGATAAAGGTATCGAGCTTTTCCTTCTGCCGGATGGTCGCCAAAAAATAGATCCCTGTGGCGAATACGCCGCCGAACACCCCCACAGACAGGGGAATGCGGTCAAACGTGAAGGATGCGGCAATCAAAAGTCCTGAGAGTATTGCCAGCACATACGAGAACATCTTCGGTTCTGTCAATTTCACCAATTCTCTGACCGCCAGGCTGGCGATTATAAATAGAATGATGGAAAAATAAAGGGACGGAACGTATTGAATGATACCATACGCAAAAATAATCAAAAAAAATGCAGTGACTGTTCGAGTGATAAACTCTTTCATAGGCTCCCAAATCTCCTTTTTCGATGTTGAAAATCGATCACAGCGTCAAAAAAAGCGGCTATATCGAAATCCGGCCAGAACACGTCGGTAAAATACAATTCCGAATACGCAATCTGGAACAATAAAAAATTGGATATCCGTTTTTCCCCGGAAGTACGAACCACCAGGTCGGGATCCGGACATCCGCCGGTATATAGATACGAGCTCAATACTTGTTCATTTACTTTTGAAGGGGCCACTCCGTTTTCCAGCATCGTTTTTACCGCGTGGACGATTTCGGCGCGGGCTCCATAATTGAGAGCTAGATTGATCTGCATTCTATCGAAGCCGGAGGTCACATCCTCGGTCTCCTGGAGTTTGCGCTTCAATTTTCCCGGAAGGCGCTTTAGATCGCCGATCACTTTCAAGCGAATCCTGTTATCGATGAGTAAATCCCTGCGGCTCACCATATTCTCGTGCAACATGTCCATTAACGTGTTGATCTCCGTGACGGGCCGTTTCCAGTTCTCGCTCGAAAAAGCGAACAGAGTCAGATATTTGATTCCCAGACGGGCGGCGGTTTCCGTGATCAAACGGGCGGTGGCAGCGCCTTTTTTGTGGCCTTCCGCCCGCGGCAAACCCTGTCGCTTCGCCCATCTGCCGTTGCCGTCCATGATCACGGCGACGTGAACAGGCAAGCTCTTTAAATCTATATTTTTCAGCAGATCATCTTCTTTACTGCCAGCTTCGATTAATCCTTTGAATGTATCTAGCATAGATAAATTATAGTTTGGATGGGTACCTTTGTCAAATTTATTCAGGCCCAGGGCAAGGACACCGCTTCGCGCGCCGGACACCGGCTAAAAAATCTTCCCGGGATTCAACAAATTGAACGGATCAAATGCTTTTTTGATATTGCGGAAGATCCCGATCTCGGCTTCATTGAATTGATAGGGCAAAAACGCCCGCTTTGTAATACCGACCCCATGCTCCCCGGTGATGGAACCGTTCACCGACACCACATATTTGAAAATCAGGTCCAGCGCCTCCTCCGCCCGTTTCATCTCTGCCGGGTCGTCGGGATCCACCAGCACATTGGTGTGAATGTTACCGTCGCCAAAATGGCCGAACAACACAATTTCCAGATTCAAACGCCTGCCCAGTCCTTTGATATAGTCAACCGCCTCCGGAATTTTGCCAGTGGGAACGACAATATCTTCATTGATCTTTTTAGGTTTGATCTTAG
The DNA here is from genome assembly GCA_024644125.1 of Candidatus Aminicenantota bacterium. Classification (GTDB taxonomy): domain Bacteria; phylum Acidobacteriota; class Aminicenantia; order UBA2199; family UBA2199; genus JAHELQ01. Next base: position 4,865 of record JAHELQ010000294.1, read on the forward strand.
AGATGGCGGGCGAAATATTGCGGCGCAAGCTCCACAGGAGTTCTTTCTCGGCGTTGGTTTCCGCTACCTGGAAATCACTGATGGACTTCCGGCCCACCAATTCGAGGAATTTTTCTTTCCTGGCGGTCACATCGATACCATTTCCATCGATCTCGATCAATACAATCGCCTCCGGCGCATCTTCCACCGAAAGTCCCATATACTTATACGAAGCCACGATGGAACTTCGGTCCATGAATTCCAGCACAGCGGGCTGGATACCGCTGTTGATCATTTCATTTATAAACAGAGCGCCCTCCGGCAACGAAGCGAAATCCACCCGGCACAAAACCCGCGCTTCAGGCAAAGGGATCAACTTCAGATATATTTTCGAAATCACAGCCAGAGTACCCTCGGAACCGATGAGAAGCGACTTGACGTCGTAGCCCGCTACATCTTTGACGCATGGGGAACCCGCCTTGATTTTTGTCCCGTCCACCAGAAATCCTTCCAGAGCCAAAACATACCCGCCCGTGACTCCGTACTTGAAGCACCGCAATCCACCGGCGTTTTCCGCCACATTGCCGCCGATAGTGGATGTCTTGAGCGAGGCTGGATCGGGAGGATAAAACAACCCCATCTCCTCGCACGCGGTTTGCAAGTCAAAAGTGACTACCCCCGGCTCAACCACCGCTGTAAAACTTTCCCGGTCGATGTGCAAGATCTTGTTCATCCGGGAAAAACAAATCAAGACACCTTTTTCCAGAGGAACCGAACCTCCCGACAATCCGACGCCGGCTCCACGGGGAGTAACAGGTACTTTATATCGATAGGCGATTTCGAGAATTCGCTGAACATCCCCTTCATCTTCCGGCAACACCACGATATCCGGCCAATGCTGAATCCCAGTGGCATCATAAGAGTAAGCCAGTAGATATTCCTGGTCTGAAAATACCCTGTCTTTCCCGATACTTTTTTGGAGCTCTTTTTTTATTTTCCTGTCTATCATCGCCTATTATAAGGTAAGGGCCCACATGGGTCAACATTCGAGACAAAAAAATGTTTGACAAATGGAAAGGTAATAGTATAGAATATGATTTAAAATAAAAAGAGTGGTAGTAAATAATAATGGAAGGCGTTAAAAAATTTATAAACAAGTACAAAAAAGGCGACGTAATTTATCGTCAAGGCGAAACTCAAACTGATTTTTTCATTATCAATAAAGGCAAAGTGCAACTCAAAGTTGAACCTACTGAAATTATTTTGCTATCATTGGGTAAAGGCGATTTTTTCGGCGAGGAATCCCTGGATAATGACCGTAACGCCGCCTACACTGTAGAGGCGATCGAAGACTGCGACCTGTTGAAGATTCCTTATCCCGACTTGATCGAGATGATGAAAAAAAGTACCGACGTATCCCTGAAAATCCTGAAGAAATTGTCGGAAAAAAACATCAAAACCATGGAGAATCTCCTCACCCAGCAAATCAGGGCAAAAAAGATCGAGGAAGCCGACGGTCTGGACGACACGCAATCCGAAGGACTCAGCCCAGATATAAAAGCCTATCTGGTCATCCAGAGGTCCAACCGTATCGTGCAATTGACCAGAAAGCACACATTTTTGGGCCGCAGGGATTACACTACCGGTTTTATACCGGATATCGACCTGACCAAAGAAGACGAAGAGAAATACATCTCCCGTAAACATGCGCAGATTGCCTTCTCGGACAACAAGTTTTTTGTCTCCGAAGAGGCTGGCGCCATTAACGGAACCTTCTTGAACGGCGAAAAATTAAAGACAGGCGTTAAGTACGAATTGAAAAACGAAGACGAATTGACGCTATGCCATTTAAATATAATTTTTAAATACTAAATTTCAGGACTGTATTGGTTTTCCAAAAACCACTGTCCATTATAAGGAACCGAGATATAAACAACGGTTAATTTTTTAATCTCAAAACAATCACAACAAAAAATGCGG
>JAHELQ010000010.1 GCA_024644125.1 Candidatus Aminicenantota bacterium
CAACAAAAAGAACAATTCACGGGCAACTATATTGAAAAAAAAGTGTCATTTTGTTAAAATTTGTTTGCCAAATTTATGGAGGCGATATGAAACCCAAAAAATTAAACAAAACTCTCTCCCTGAACAAGCAAACGATCGCATCGCTTGACAGGAAAAATATGGAGGCGGCAAAAGGGGGCGAACTTTGCTCGTATGCCTGTACCCTCCATTGTCCCAGCATGACTCTCTATTGCAATTGCTGGACCTATGAATTCGATTCTTGCATGCAATACAACACAATCCCCTGCTAGTCGAGATCAAAGAATAAGCTGGCTCCAGCGGTTAGTAGACTGGCGATTATTTTTTTAAGAATTCCCGGAAGGAGGCCTTCCGGGAAATATTTTGATGGCTTTCACTATCCGCAGTGGATATACTTTTTAACCAGTTCTTTCAGAGCGTCTGCATTACCGAATAACATTTCGCTCATATTTTTATCTTCATAAGATTGGAGTTCATTGATGAGCCGGTCGATCATTCCTGCGGGGAACACATCGTTCTCCTCAAAAATCTTTCGGTCTTTTTCCAGCATTTCCGCGGCTTCGTAGCAGGAGGCGGGAAGCTGATTCAATCCTTCGATACAACTGGCGTCTTCACGAACATACAATTTATTGGCGATCTCCAGGGAGTCTTCTTTCTCCAGGCCATACAATGCCGCCACAGTCATACCGGCCAGCAACTGGTGAACATTGGCGCTGCCGTCCGGACTACGAAGCTCCACAGTCTGGTTATTCATAAACTCTTCGGCTTCCCGCGGTTCCTTGGGATTGGCGTTGTATACCATGTTATCCACTCCTACCCATCCAAGGGGAACCCGGACAAGAACCGAACGGTTGCGATCGCCCCAACAAATACTGGTAGGAGCTTCCTGATGTGGAACCAGACGGAGAAAGGATGTGGGAACGGTATTTCCAAAAGCGGTCAGAGCCGGGGATAACAAGAGGAAACCGGCGATCATCTTTTTGGCGTCGTCCGTCAAGCCATGCTTATCCGCTGTCATATTGGTTCCGTCTTTCGTCAGGCGGGTATGGATATGGAGACCGCTGCCGGCGTGTCCGACAATGATTTTGGGAGCGAAGCTCACCTCGAGGTTGTGCTTGTAAGCGGTTTCCCGTATCGCCCATTTGGCCAGGACCAATTGATCGGCGGCATCGTCCACCGATACCGGTAGAAATTCAATTTCATGCTGCACCATCTCCATATCGCCGCTAATAATATTGCCCACTTCCGCATGACCATATTTAATTTTCCCGCCGATTTCGCTGATGACCTGCATCGCTTCACGGCGGATAGCGCCCCATTTGGAGAAAGGATGGGATTCATGGTAGCCTTTCTGCTCCACGATGGGATAGATGGTGTCGATTTCTGAAAAGAGGTAATACTCCAATTCCCCCAGTACTTCGAATGTATAACCGGTTTTTTCTTTTAAAGCCCGGTGTGCGTTTTTGATGATGTTTTCAGGGGAACTTTCCAGAGGTTTGCCTTCGCCGGTATAAAACGAACACAAAATATCGAGGGTCGGGATATCGGTAAAGGGATTCACAAATGCGGTTTTGTAGCGGGGAACCACGTACAGATCACTGGAAGAGGCCTTGATGTAGGAAAACAAGTTGGAGCCGTCCACCCTCTCGCCGTATGTCAGCACATGATCCAGGTGTTCCCTGTTGTTAATGACAAAATTCAAGGTTTTCAACCGGCCATCACCGGCGATGTACCGGAAGTTGAGCATTTTAATCCCATTATTTTCAATGAATTTGATGATATCTTTTTTTGTGAATTCGTCTGCAGGCTTCTGCAAAAATTGAACCAGCTTGTTGGGGTTCAGAGCGATCTTTTCGTCCATAGTCAATCCTCCTTAGTTTGAATCTGTAAGTTTATGTTTTTTACTTATATTCAAAGGACAGAGATTAATCTTATGAAAAATCGCTGAAAAAAACAAGTTATTTTGCGAATTTTTCAAGAAAATAGACAATTTTTATTATAATCCGTTTCAATTTAGAGGAAAGTTGGTGGCCAGGATGTGAGTCTTATACCTTAAAGCCTCTCCATTGAAGGGATCTTTGGCGAGAATTTCGGTGAAAATACGAAGGGCCAGTCCGGGGTTCTGGACCTGGAAGTTGCAAATCCCAAGGGCCAATTGTATCCGGGGATTGTCCGGTTCCATTCTGAACGCCTTCGACAAAACTACCAGAGCTTCCCGGTAATCTTCCAACTTCATCAGACCTTCCCCTATCAAACGCAATGTTTCCGGGGAAGGATTGGTTTCCTGGAGTGCGTATAGAATGCCGAGCGATTCGCGGTACATCTCCAGCTCCCGGTAGGCCGAGGCTATTCTCAGAAGAGTATCGGGCGAACCTCCGGTGATTTCAAGCAAACGTTTGAGATACTCCAGATTTCGTTGGGGCTGAAAAAGATTTTCATAAAGAGAAGCGAGATTGTGGAGGGCGAAACTATCTGCCGGATCGAGTTCAAGCGCCTTTTGAAAATGAGAGATCGCTTCATCTTTACGATGTTGTTGTGTGTACAATAGACCGAGAATATTATGAGTGCCGCTGTTGTCTTTAACCAGTAGCGCCTGCTCCAGGATGGCCCGCGCCTCCATGAAGGAGTTGGTTCTCATGTACAGATTGGTGAGGAAATGATATGTTTCAATATTCCCGGGATTTTCCGCAATCGCCTTCCGGCAATGATCGACGGCGGCTTCCAGGTTACCCTCCTGGAGATAGATCCGGGCCATCCCTACATAATTGTCGGCCATCAGTCCATGGTCAGCCACCGGAAGATTTTGCACAACTGTTTTTTGAACTCTCAGGCCCTGAAATCCGAGGTAGTTGCTGGTGGTGGTTTTCTCCAGCAAATGCATCGGCGCCCGGAATTCCAGGATGGGAAACTCGTCGGTATTCCGCTCGGCTTCCATACACAATGTCCTCAACCGCGAACCTTGCATCAAGAAAAATTTCGATAACATTCCCGGATCTGTCAGACCGATCCGTTTGAAATCGGCTGCGACCTCAGGGACCCTTTCCAGATATTTTTTCACTTTTACATAATCCAGTTGAAGCGGATGATCAGGATCGCCGGTTTTTTGCCCGATAAGCAGATAATCCCCTTTATTGGTTTGCCACAGGGAGGAGGATGGAAAAACCGACACAAAGGTGTTGAGGATCACTTTTACCAGATAAGGGCTCATATTGTACCCCTGAAACCACTGCGTGAACATGCCGCCGTCGTTCAGCCGGTCGAGAACCTTTTGGTAGAATTCATCGGTAAAAAGGCTTCCGATGCCGGCAATCCATGGATTTGAAGGCTCAGATATGATAACGTCGAAGGTTTCTTTTGAGTTGCGGATAAAATGGCGCCCATCGGCAATGACAGTCTTTACTTTCGGATTGTTCTGGACATTGTGGTTGTAATCTTCGAAAAGATAAGCGGCTTCGATCACGGCTTTTTCTATCTCGATGGAATACACACCGTCCGAGGGATGCATCGCGGAAGCCGCTGTCGTAATACCGGATCCTACGCCCACTACCGCGATTTTACCGTAGCGTTCCTTCATATTGAGAAGGAACGGCAAATGCCCGGCCAATACCTGGGTTTTCATATCTCTGGCATCGGTTGAAGCGTCGGTTTTTCCGTTTACTCTTAGATATAGAGTCCCGGCGTCTTTATGCAGCGACACCACAGCGGATAATCCCTCTTTGTAATACAGAAGCTCCGAATCCTTCATCGATTCCGTAAATTCCTGCCTGGCATGAATTTTTTCGCCGAATGTATTGGCATAGGCTCCTGCCGTCAGCATTTTTTTATTTAAATCGAACGAATGTGAATAGACGAACACAATCAAGGCAATCGCCACCGGGACAAGCTTCAACAAACGGAATCCCCTGTAAAACAGCGCGATGAACCCCGCGATGAGGTTGATTGCCACAGCCAGTATGATGCTGTTACGGATCCCTAATATGGGAATAAAAACAAATCCCACCAGGAACGAACCGAAGGTGGAACCCAGCGTATTCCAGAAATAGACAGTCCCGACATCCCGCCCCAATCGCTCCTTGCTGCGGGAATAAAGTGTCGCCACCAACGGAAATGTAGCACCAAACAACAATGTCGGCAGCAACATCACCAGGAAGCACAGGATAAATCTGGCCAATTGCAACATTGTATAGGAAGTCGAAAGTACCGAATGGAGAATATACGACCAATAGATCAATTCATTGAAAACAGGCAGCAACAGGATACACAAAAAACCGATGGAAATCTCGATGATTGCGAAGTGCACCAGATTGATCTGCTTTTTTTTCAACACAAAAGAGAACAGATACGACCCGACCGCCAAACCCAACAAAAATGTCGTCAACATGGTGGCGAACGCGTAAACGGAGCTGCCCAGCACCATTGCCAGTATGCGGGTCCAGGTAACTTCGTAGACCATCGCCGTCAATCCGGACATAAAGAAGAGACCGATAAGGAGTTTGTCACCCGCATCCATAGATCCGGCCGCGACGGTTTCCCGGGAATTTGTATCGGATTCCGCAATTCCGGGCGCAACCTTCTTGTATATCAGCAAACAAACGAACGCGATCAAAAGATTGAGCGTGGAGGCAACGCTAATGGAACCGGCGACCCCCAGTCGTACGATCAAATAATAACCTGTTAAAAAAGCGCCCAAAACGGATCCAGCGGTATTGAGGGCGTAAATTTTCGAAATGGTGCCGCCTCTGCGACTGAAATTGGTGACAAAGTATTTTGTCAAAATTGGCAGAGTGCCCCCCATCAAGACGGTAGGAGTAATCAGCAGTAAAAAACAAAGAGCGAATAACACAAGGCTGGAGACATAAAAATTGCTTTCAGGGCGGTAGAGGAAGCCCAGGTAATCCTGAAGCCGGATCAATACCGGGAACGCCAGGGCGTAGAGCCCGATTCCCCCTTCGAGTAAGGCATACATCTTTATCGGAGAATAGTGTTTCCGGTCGATAATTTTGCCGAAATATTTACTCCCCAGTGCCAGGCCGATCATAAACACAGTTAAAATGGTAGAATATGCAAACGTGGTATTTCCAAAAACCAGAGTCAGCATCCTTGTCCAAACCACCTGGTAGATAAGCGCGGTTAAACCGGAAATAAAAAAACAGAATAAAATAATTGGGTTCGCCATCTTTCTCAAAGTCATCTCCTTAAGAAAATCATTGTATGCCCTATTTCTTTTTTTCGCAATTAAAAAAAAATAGATATTAATATTGCAAAAATCCCGCAATCTTAATACAATAGTACACTACTATGGTTACACAAGCAAAAAAACAATCATGTTCGTGCAGTTGCCCATCCCGTTCAGTCACCAGACAAGACTGGATGGAGGGGGATGTCAAAACAACAATCGGAAATATCCCTGTCGTCAAGACAGCGCTATCGACGAAAGATATATTCGACGGATGGAAAACCCGTTGGAATATCGGCAGAATGAGTTATAAAATCTCTCCGGGTATCTACGCTGTGGGAGCACCAGATAACGCATCCCCGCTGCTTGTGACAGCCAACTACAAATTGACCTTCGATCGGACGAGAAAGGAACTGGAAGGGTTGAACCTCTGGCTACTGGTATTGGATACGAAAGGGATCAATGTCTGGTGCGCCGCCGGCAAAGGCACATTCGGCACAGAAGAACTCGTTCGCCGTCTCAAGGAAGAAAACATATCCCGGCTGGTTTCACACAAGAAAGTGATTATCCCTCAATTGGGCGCGCCCGGAATTTCCGCCCACAAGGTGACGGCGGCGACAGGCTTCAAGGTAGTGTATGGACCGATACGGGCTTCGGATATCAGGGCGTTTTTAAATAACCGTATGACGGCTTCTCCTGAAATGAGGCAGGTGCGTTTCGGTATAGGCGAACGACTGGCGCTGGGTCCTCTGGAATTGGTGTTCGCATTGCGGCTTATTCCTTATATCATCGCGTTCGTCCTTATTTTACAAATTACGCAGGGGCCGTTACGTTTTCAGGTTTTTGTCCAGGGTCTTCTCCCCTTCCTGGCAGCGGTTTTCGCGGGCACACTTATATTCCCGGTACTGTTACCCTGGCTGCCGGGACGGGCGTTTTCCATCAGGGGCTGGATATTGGGAGCAATGGTGGCCGCCGGCGCCTCGTTTATTCAGGAAGCGGGATTGTTGAACTGGATCGTCAACCTGATGTGGCTACCACCGCTGACAGCCCATCTGTCCCTTCGCTTTACCGGATCCACCACCTTCACATCCCTGTCGGGAGTCGAAAGGGAGGTGAAATATTTTTACCCTGTGATGCTGGTTTCGTTTTTAGTGGGAATTATTATGGTTATTGTACAGCCATTTTAGGAGGAACGAATGAGACTTCGTTATCTATCACATGTTGTTACGCTAAAGTATGACGAGGATGCATGCATCGGCTGCGGCCGTTGTACGGAGGTATGCCCCCACGGAGTCTTCATTCTCAACGGAAGGAAGGCGCAAATCGGCGACAGGGATCTCTGTATCGAATGCGGCGCCTGCCAGCGGAATTGCGTTTCGGGAGCGATCCATGTCCGAGCCGGGGTCGGCTGCGCCTCCGCGATCATCAAAGGGAAACTCAAGGGCACCGAACCCGAATGCGGTTGCTCCGACGATTCCTGCTGCGGTTGATTATTTTTCCAGAATATCTTGAAAAAACTCCATGGCCCTGCGGTCTCCAATTTGCTGGAGTCCCAGGATTAGCCGCTTTTTCAAATTGAGATCTTTCTCTTTTCCATACATGCCGATGAGCGCTTCGCTGCCTTCATGGCCCCCAGTCTGGGCGATGGAGAAGATAATCCTCTCCTTGAGTTCCGGCTCAACTATAGAGGAATAGAGCCGAATCATCAGTTCAAGCAATTCCCCCGGTTCTTCCGTCTTTGTCTGCCCAAGCCAGAAAAGCGCGTTCTTGCGAACATCCATCGCTTCCTTCCGGTTGGCGGCCACTTCCGTCAATTTTTTCATCACTACCGCGCCGCCCAACTGGGAGAGCGAGAATACGATTTTGGATTTCAATTCATTTCCACTGGTGTGATCCAATAGCTCCATCAGTAATTTCACACTCCCGGCTCCTCCGGTTTGCCCCATCCAAAAAACCGCCTGATACCTGACCTCGCGATCGTTGTCTTCGACAGCCACTTTTTTCAATAACGGCAAAACCCGGGGATCTTCCAATTGCGCCAACACCAACAGCGTCCGCCGCCGCAGAACCGGATCATCGTTATGCAACAGCATCTTTTCCAATAGAGGAAACGCTTTATCTTTATCCATATGAGCGAGCGCATCCAGAGCCACAATTTTCAACTCGGCGTCGGCCCCGGTCTGGGCGCGATTGAGAATAAACTTTTTATATTCACCGAAGCCTTTCTGAACCAGCGCTTCTGCGATTTCCACCTTCAGGATCCCTGCCTCGTCCAGCCAATTGCTACCGGGAAAATCCGATTGTAATGTATCGAGAACACTGAGCGCCTCTTTTTTGTGCACCAATTGTTTTGAGATATTTTCGAAGGAGTTCCCCAATTTATCCAGACTATACCCCAACCAATAAAGAGCGTCGTCCTGGTACCGGCTGTCATTGTATTGCCCGGTCAACTTACGGAGCTCCCGCACCGCGGCTTCCCAATCCTTCCGGTATATGGATTGTTTGGCTATACGGTACAAGGCCTTGATGTCCTTCTCGGCGGGATCCTCCTCGGTGTTCGTTCCTACTGAAAAGGCAGGTACATTGAAAATTATGATCCCAAGCACCAGCAAATATATCAATTTACTATAGTTCATCATCATCTCCTAAATAGGTAAATTATGAGTATTCCGCTCATTTCTATTCAAAACCTTCATTTTGAGCAAAATGTCATTTTCCCGGATCATGCGGCCGACCCCGGGAGAGGAAGAACCGGCTCTATCGCCGCCGTTCAACATTTCCAGAATGACAATATCAAGATCTTCCAATAACCGCAATAAAGCGACATTTTGTGCTCTGGACGCCATCCGTTTGAGCAACCGGTTCTGCATAAGCAGACTTTTTAAAATCTCCTTATCTACTACATCCTCTTCTCCACTATTCGCGTAATCGATCAGGATCGGGCGCAAAGTTTCGAAATGTTGTTCCACCACTTGATTGTTTGCCCCCCACGGCGTACCGATGGGTACAGGTCCGCCTGAATTGGCCGGCCACCAAAACCTTCCCATGATTATGCCCAGTACTACCAAAAGAACAGCGGCTGCCGGAAGCAACGCCTTTCTGTAGAAAAAAGCGGTTGGAATCTCGTGAGGCTCTTCTCGCTTCCGCATGGCTTTCTCTTGCAACCGGTCCCAATATCCATCCCAGAATGCCTCATCCATTTCAGGCATGGGGCGTCTGTACTTCAGCACTTCGAGAAGCTCCGATTGTTCGCTGTATTCCCGGCTGCACGCCGGGCATTCCTGAATATGAGTAGAGAATTGTTCCTGTTGCTCATTCGGTAATTGCCCATTTAAAGAATCGAGGAACATTGTTTGGATATCTTTACATTGTTTTGTTTTTTGGGTCATTTTACCACCTCACTTTTCCCCGGCTGACGGTAAAAATTCAACGATTTTTTCATTTTTTTCAAAGCCCTGGAGAATAGACTCTTCACAGTTCCTTCCGACACATCCAACGCGTGCGCGACATTTTGAACCGACAATTGCCGATAATGCCTCAATACAAACACCGACCTCTCCCTGGATGTCAAACAGTCCATTGCCCGAGATATGTTCGCCTGTAGTTGATTGGAATCGGTAAACGCCTCCGGTTGGCTCATCCCGGGAAAATCGCCGAGGGATGCTTCCGCAGCGATACACTCGGTCATTTCCTGCCGGTTCCGTTCATATTTATACGAGTTTTTGCGGGTTTGATCCAAAAACGTATTGACCGTGATCCGGTACAGCCATGTCCCGAAGGAAGAATCCCCATTGAACTTGTCGATAGAACGAAAAGCCTTCAAAAATACATCTTGAGACAAATCTTCAGCATCCTCGACACTGCCGGTCAAATCATACGCAAGATAAAAAAGTGATTTTTTATGGGAATCGACAATCTGTCTCAAAGCGCTTCCATCGCCAGATTTTGCTTGCCGAAGCAGTTCGCGTTCATTCATCAGTATTAAACCCATGCACCCTTAGACGGGCAATCGGATAATAAGTTTACAAAAAAATTCAATGTTCCGCAACTGGCGTCTTAACTACACCACACGCCCACAGCAACCCAATGTGATACATTAGTAACAAAAAAAGGTTGACATTTCTACTTTTTGTAACTATTATAGCAATAGAATGACAAAAAAAGAGCTGTCCTCTGAGATTGAGATGCCTCGGGAAAAAAGCGCTATTACAATATCACCAAAGCCCAAAGAACTTCAAGCCCCCCTGGCCTCATTCTACATTTAAATAACATTTTTTTTTGTAATTCTACATTTTTTAAAGTTCCGCAAGTAGAGGAGTTATAAAATGGAATCATCCGCATCTCTTCTTAAGTTTGATCAGCAGGTAAGCCACGCTCCCCAATTCACAATCAGCACTCTGGAAAACTCGATCGAGTTTTACCTCGAGTATGCCTTCATTATCAAAGAACTCACAACTCGCCTTTTTATCCGTAACAATAACACGGTCGTAATAGACCAGGCATTCTCCAACGAAACGGAAGCCCGGGAAGCATTCATGAAATATTTCGGCAACAAAGGCTGGCGGAAAGACATCCGTCCTTCCTGGAGTAAATTCTTCGAGCCGGATCTCTATTGGATCGAATTCCTTTTGAGCGATTTGAAAGATCAACCGGTCAACTTTTAAAAAGCTCCTGCTTCAGGCGTTTATCCATCTTAGGCTTCAGCTTCAGGAAAAAATATTCAAATATGTGCTCTTTCACTTCCGGATACTTTTGCATATAGTCCAACAACTCCCAATAATTCGTTTCCTCACTTTTTTCTTCATAGCGGCAATCGACCCGAGTAATCAACATTTTTTTGTCATTCGCAGAGGCAGGGCGGTCTGGAGCGCTTACAAGCCAGATCGATCCGAATAAATGATCCGCTGAGACCATGACATACTTCACGTCATAGCATAAAACCGGAAGGTCGTCATCAACCATGACACGCATTGAATAATGACGTTTCAAATCAACCGGTTTGGCTAGAATTCGCTTCACGACATAATCGGGTATCACCTGGGAAATAGTGCATCCATCAGGGGGCAAAGGATCGACCCGCACAGGTATCCAGTTTTCGCCCTCATAACGGCTTAATTCGAAACGATATCTCCGGGTTCCCCCGCAAGGATCCCCGGCGGAGCAATGCAAGTTGTTACAGTTTCTCATTTCATCACCTAACGAAAAAAACTCACCGAAGCCCGGTCAAGGCCCGCCAGGCAGCCCCAGTCCGACTCCGGCATCCAATAATTCCTGTCCTTAACAAATTGTCTTCGCCCTTCACACTTTTTTGTGATTTTTTTTAAATTTTGGGGTTGACATTTCTACAATTTGTTACTATTATCATATTATGAACGTTAAAATAAAGTACATGGAATTTGGATTGATCGCTAAGACAAAAGGAAACACTAGCGACTGCCGTTCCAATATTAATATAAATGATCTTGCAACTAAACGCAAGTTATTATGGGAAAAAAAATGAAAAATATCGGTGATTGGTCAATCTTTGGGAAATGGCTGGTAGTGAGCGCCGGGCAATTTACTTTCAGAAACCATTTAGATTCCCAATCACTAAATCGCAGGCAAAACATATCAACTTATTTTAGCAATGAGGCTACAAAATGAAGAAAAGGTATCAGTTTACCCTGGATTTAACCGTTGAGATCAACGACCAAATATTTGCACAGGAATTCAAGAAAAACAAAAAAATGGAGATTCTTTTTAAAGAATTTCTAAAAGATGACAAAGCTATTTTAGATTTATATAAACTCTGGCTGCTCGGAGACTTGCGAATAGACGAACACTACGACAAAATCAAAGAGAGCCTTCACCCCAAAGAAGAAAAAGAGATTATATTACCGATCCTGAAAAAATGTCCCGAAAATGTCAAGAATCACTTCGGAAAAATACTTTGCAGTGAAAATGATCTACAGTTCAAAGAGCTGGAAGATTTCTTCGATCAATTTGAAATGCTGAAGTTTACAGAAGCGTCTTTTCAGGAAGTTAATTAGGAGTGACAGAATGATTGCAATGCAGGTAGTTCATTACACGTCGAACAGATTAATGCCTGACGGGCTTCTTGCAACTGAATTGCATCAAAAATTAGGTCACGAATTAAAATGCATTTGGTTTCACCTCCTTTTTTTATATAGTTTCCTTTACAAAAAACAAGTGCCCCCTGTAAATCCAGGGGGCCCCCTCTCCCCTTTTTTTAATACTTTTATTAAACGCGCACTTGGTTTCACCTCCTTTTTTATATAGTTTCCTTAAAAAAAAGATAAGCCCCCTGTAAATCCAGGGGGCTCCCTCCTGGGAATCCTTTGATAAAATGTCGTGTTGACCTGGACTAAAGTCTTTTGGTTAAAAAAGATTCGAAGAGGTAGCTCAATTCTCCCAGAGATTCCTGGATCACAATGGTCATGGTCTGCGCATAGACATCCAATTCCACAATTGCATTCAGAACTGAATCGGTTTTGCTGGCCACCCTCAGCCGTTCGGCGAAAAAACGGTTTAAAAGTTGAATGTTTTCGTAGATTTGCTTCAATCCACTTAATTTAATGTCTACCTCAAAATTGTTTTTGCTCCTGAAATATTGAGCGAGCATATACATTGATGCGGCTCTGAAGATGGTTTCATCCTCGCTTGCCAGGGGCAAATGAAATCGGGCCATTGGCTTGAAAAAAGCCATATGAGGGCATCCACTGGTTGCCATAATCACTCCCATCAACGAACCGACCGCCCGCTGCACAGTCGTATGCTGGGCTATCATGCGCTCTTCTGTAAAAACTTCGAGACGAACTTTATTATATGAAACCAGTGAACCGAACTTCTTCATCAATGTGACCAATTTTTCCGCTGCCGGACAATAAAGATGCCTCTGGAGTGAAAGGGAGCAGTGAGGGCATTGCTGAAAGCCAAGTCGGGCCCATTCAGGCATATCCCGGGGGAGGTCGATTTGCAATTCCATTCTGGTTGTCTCGATATTGAGCTCAAACTCCTCGGTGGTGCCATTGTCGACTTGAAACCGATATAGAATTTTATATATATCCATCTGATTAAAAAACCACCTGTTCTGTTATTTCATATGCATAGTCAATTTGTATTTTCATTACCCGCCGTACCTCCCAAATTATACATTAAAAAAATAAATTTATCATCATTTCATTGCCGAATATTGTATTTTTTGAGTAAATTAAAGAGCGACATTCTGGAGATTTTCAACTGCTCGGCGGATTTGATTTTGTTCCAACCATTCTCACTCAACACTTTTAACAAAAGACCCCGCTCGAATGTTTCCCGCTCTCTCTTCAAGCTGAATTCATCCTGTCCGGAGTAAAGTATTTCTGCCCCTAAATCAGGGTAAAACGTAATTAAGCGACGGACTCGCGACTCCAATTCCCTCACATTTCCCGGCCATTCAAGCCCCTGCCAATACCCGGAAATCGCATGGAACTCCGTTTCGGCGAGGGAGAACTCATATTTTTCTAAAAAGTGCCGAAAGAGAAGCGGCAAATCCTCCATCCGTTCACGTAGAGGAGGAACTCTGAGCGTCAAGTCCTGAATCCGGTAAAACAGGTCTTCACGGAATTGGTTGTTTTTACACATTGTTTCCAGATCTTTATTTGTTGCGCATACCAGACGTATATCAACTGTTTTGACATTGTTTGCCCCTAACTTTCGAATCTCCCGCTCCTGCAATACCCTCAATAATTTCGCCTGCAGATTGAGGGGCAACTCCCCGATCTCATCCAAAAAAAGCGTCCCGGTATCGGCGCTTTCAATAAGGCCGACACGGTTATCCGAGGCTCCGGAAAATGCGCCTTTCACATATCCGAATAGCTCCGCCTCCAACAGAGTTTCCGGAATGGCGGCGGCATTCACCGCTACAAAAGGTTTCCCCGATCTGCGGCTCATAAGATGTATACCTCTCGCAACCAATTCTTTTCCGCTTCCACTCTCACCATTAACCAGAACCGCAAAATCGACCTTGCTGACTTTCAGAATCTGCTGCTTCAGTTTTTTTATCGAATGAGACTCGCCTACAAGAAATACCAGTTTTTCATTGCATTTATAATCGGATTCATAGAACCGGCTCAGAAGAGGCGAGAATTTCTTCAACAAGCTGGAGAGGCAATCCATCATGTCGATATGATGATACATGTCGTGGCTGAAACCGAGCACAATTCCTCCGAAGAGAGTTTCGGATATCTTCCAGAGGAGAATCCTGGTGTGGATATATTTATAAAAAACGCGCTCCGCACTGGTACTAAGCCTAATGATATCATCATGATCAAGGGCCAGATGTTCCGCTCTTTCTATTGCAATTCCCAGAAGCTCTCCGGTCAGGGAATCAAATTCATTGGTGTTGCGAAATCGAAAAACCTCCTCCCCCCGATCGAACACAACCAGTTTTACCAAATTGACCTTAATTGCTTTTTGCAGCTCGGTTAGAAACGACCGGAAAAAATCGTCAGGCACTCGCCAGCGATGAGAGGACCCGACAAGATCCGCACTTTTGAACACATCGTCCAACGAGCTTTTTTCGTCTAAATGTTCTCTTATCCGGTTAATCCCAACCGACAATTTCCTCTTGTTCCGGGCAAAGAAGTAATACACTTCGTTAAAAATATCGATAGACGCTTCATCTAGATTCTGTGGATTATCAATCAATTCAAAAAATACATAATAATACTCATAGTAGAAATAGTTTTTTGTTTGATCGCTCAATTGAAGCGAACATTCCCGCAGCATTGGTAGAACCGCTTCATCATTGGACAAACGATGGTAAAGAGCCAGTAATTCAAATTTTACAATCATCGAGCCGCAACTCTCCAACTCCTCGAAAAGCCGTGTCCGCTGTTTCTTCAAATCCACATTTTTTAGGATTGCGATTACCCGGATTGCGATTTCATGATTATGGGTAAATTCACTACGGAATTGGTCGAGATCCCCCAAAGAATAATCCTTTCCCAGGGATGCCAGGATTTGAAGTTTAAGTAACTCCCCCTCGATAATACAATGATGGCTATGCCGTTGGCGAAAAAATTTCAGGGCTTTTTCCACGCTGATAAGAGCCTGCGAAAAATTGTGCTTTAGATATTCCAGATGGGCGATATTGAAAAAATCCACCCCCATTGCCTCAACAAGTTTTCTCTCCCTATCGAACTCCAGTATGGAGCTGAAATATTTTTCTACTTTCAGCCAGTGCCCTTTCCACTTGTAGACATCCATCAAATTCGATTTTGCCAGATAAATACCATTTTTATTGTCATTTTCCCGGAAGATCTTTAAAGAACGTTTATACCAATATTCCGCCCGGGCATAATCGTCCTGGTACACATACAAATTCCCAAGGTCTATGGAAAAATAGGCCGCCAATAATTGAAAACCAAGGGACTCGCCCTGAACACAAATATTAAGGTAAATCCTCTCCGCGTCCCGGAAGTTTCCTTGCTCCCGCAACAATTTCGCCAATAGGCTTTGAGCTTGCAGAGAGCCGCGGTAGTATTTTTTTTCTTTTAAAAATGGAACCGCTCTGTTCAAAGCGGCCTCCGCCTGGGCGTACTTTCCGGCATATATCAACCAGGTAGCCTGCTGCAAATCGGCAAGAGTCTTAAAAAAAGCCCCTTTGATCTTTCCTCGATACGAGATCGCCCGGTCTTCATTGGAGATTTTATCGTAATAGATGAAATTCAAATAAAAATATTCATCTTCAAGATGATCCGGCAACGTTCCTTTCAACGTTTTTAGAAGCCGGAACATTCCCTGGTGGTCCTTTCGCAGCATTAAAATGTGCGCTTTTTTTAGAATCAGAATAACCGGCTCGGCGCCGGCCGCCAGATCCAAAAGTTGCTCAATTTTTTCGTAGTCGCCCTCCCTGAACAAAATTTCGACCGCGGATCGAAGCAGCTCCTCATCGGTTAACAAATAATCGGCATAATGCAACAACACATGTCCGGAGCAACCAAAACCGCCATCGCCTTCAGTCAGATATTCTGCCAGAAGGTTCTTTATCTCAGCCCAGCGACCGGATTCCGCCAGATGATTCATTCGAAGAGCCAACGAATCATCCTTCGCCCGTAATTTATCGAGAAAGGCGATTTTTTCTTCACTTTCAATCACCCTGAACTTTGCTTCGCAATTCTGATTCAGAATCAGGTATTCTCCGTTTCGCAAGATAATTTTTTCACCAATCAATGATTCCAGAATTGACCCATCGAGATCCGGTAAAAAACGGTGAATTTCCGTTTCGTGAAGCGGGAAATTCAGACTGGCGAACAGAGTCAAAATTTCTCTCCCAACCGCTTTCAGCTCGCCCCGGCGATCCTCTTTCGGAAGAAAATATGCCGCAAATAGATTCGAAGCTTTTTCTCTCAGCTCCAGGTCGTAATCCCCGGAAGAATCCTCTCCCAGGAGAACAAAAGAAAGCCCCAGGCAACCGGAAGCTCCCATCAAATAATGAACGAATTCTTGCGCTTCTTTATCCAATCCCTCCGAGACAAAAAGAACACCCTGCCTGGATACTTTTTGTTTGCAGTTTTTAAATTCCCGAGCCAGGCCGGCAAAGTCATCCAGAGCGCAGGATTCATCCATTCCCAAAACCTCTGACAGATAACGCTGCATTTTCCGGTATTCCACCGGTGGAAAAAGTAGTAAGGTATCTTTGGCGGCGTACTGTTGATAAAAATGGATTTTGATTATTTTATTCAGCGCCAATAAAGATGTCTTGATTTTGATTGATACATTCGGCTGAGATTCAGGAAAAACCAATGAATATTGCTGAAAGATTCCAGCGGTGAAATCGCTGAATCTGTAGCAGAAGGGAGTAAAATCACTGACAAATTGACTGTAATCTTCTTCACTTAACCCAAGCGTTTCCACTTTACTTGCAAAATGAGACAAAATTTCTCCGGCTGCCGGAACTTCTTTTTTCCCGGGAGAGACCGCGAATGTCAGCAAGCCGTCCTGCCCAATATGGAAATTGGAAAAATCAATGAAATCCAACCGGTAATCTGTCGCAAAGCGGCGTACCGCACAAAATTGGGAAAAGACCGAGCCAGCGATGTGGTCATCGAGCGTCCCAATATTCATGGAATTCCCAACCGGGGGAATTTCAGAAAGAAAACTTATTTCGAAATTGTTGTGGGTATAAAAAACGACATTTTGAAGAAAACTGCAATAAAAATCAAAGAGAACGCTTATTCGTTTTAAATTTCCGGCGGTGAGCGGAAGTGTTCCAGCAGTTAATTTTTTACCGGTAATTTCCTCTAAATGTGAAATATGTTGGGATAGAGATCGATGGGATTTGAGTAGGGCAGGTTCCAACTAAACCTTTTTTGAAATTTCGTGGTAAAGGCGATCAATATCACGATAATTGGGATTCACCTTGCGAATTTCCACCACCATTTTTATGGCCGGCTGAATATCTTCTTTTAACCGGTAACAGAGCAATAGCTCATATTTGATTGCGAGATATTCCTCATCGCGTCTCTCCGGTGTATTGAGGGCTTTTTGAAACCAATTGATGGCGTCGTCGAACATCCCTTTTTCCCGGAAACACATTCCCAAAAGGCCTGCAGAATCAAAAAATTTTATAGGCTGTTTGGCGGAGATCAAAAACTCGTGAATGGCTTCTTCCAACAATCCCATCTCTTTGTAAGCAATTCCTAGATTGTACCTGGTATCAAAATCCTCCTGACCAATTTTCTCATCTACCCCTTTTTTGAATTCCTGGAAAATCTCCCTCATATTTTTTTCGATGGTGGAGGTACGTTGGCGTTCCAACTCTTTTATCCAGAAGTCAATGCGCTGCAATTCGCCGGATGCATTGTTTTCGACTTCGAAATATTCCTCCACATCCAACAAAAAGCTATCCTCTTCGAGCAGCTCATCTTCGCCTTCAAATCCCGGGAAATCCTGCTGAATAATTCCTCCGAACGGTGAATCGTTACCGACACCGGTATCTTCTTCAACGATCCCCTCAATTCCAAGAAAGTCCAAACCAGACATAGATTGCGAACTATCATCCCCATCGGAAGATTTTGTTTCGGGTACCGATTGGAAGAAGTCCCTGTCCAATTCACTTATGGGAACATTTTCAACCGGTCGCGAAGATTCAGAAGGTTCGATTTCAAAAGAAATATTTTCTTCGAGATCCCGAAAAGAATCATCCTGGATATCCTCACTGGAGTCGGAAATCGGAGGGCCTAAATCCAGGTGCTCCTCTTCGATATCCAGCGGTTCCAAATCGACGCCGCGATCGGTTTCCTCACCCAGTACCTCTATATCGGAATCAAAATTAGAATCTTCAGGATAGTCTTTTGGCATTGCAGAAGAAGGAATTCCAGGGATATGTTCAGTATAAGCGCCCGGTTCCAGGTCGAATTGCCGGTCCTCCTCGTCGGAGATCTCTATAAAGCTCTTACTTTCATAATCCGAGCCTTTTGTTTGCTCATTTGCCGTATTCTCTTCTATTTCAAACGAATCGTCAGCGGTACCGGCGACGCCTCCTCCTTCCCTTCGACCCGACTCGGACAGCTCCATTTCATACCTCTGGATACGGTCCATTAGCAATTCGTTCCCGGGATAACGGTCTTTCAGTTCGCCGATCAACCGTTCGGCATCACCGAAATAGCCATCGTTAATATAAAAATCCAGCTCAGAAAGATAGGATGTGAAACTCTTGGATAGATCCCCCCCCGGTTCATCGGGCATTGGAGAGATAACGCTCTGATCTTCCGACAGGACAAACACATCATCCTCAGGGCCGCTCTCCGGGACAAGATCCAGATCTCTGAAATTGGAATCTCCTCCAATTTCCCGCATCTGCTCTTGAAGTTCTTCATGGTCGAAATCAATGTCGATATTCGTCTTTTCATTAATATTCATCTCGACCAATCGGGGATCGTGGGGATCGATTTCAGTCAACCGTTCCAATAGCTGATTATACTCGTCCACATTATTCATGATCTTGTATAAATCTAACAGGCCGACGCCTTCATCGATCAGATCTTCGATGCGGTTAAGTTTTTGGAAAACACTGTAGAGCTTCAAACGAATTTCTATATTATTGGGAAAAGATTCACGGGTTTTTGTCAAAACCGATATCGCCTTCTCGAAATCCCCATCTTCTAACGCTTCAAGTGCAATTCTGAGATTAAAGTTAATCAGTTCTGCCTTACGCTTTTCATCAATGCCCCCCTCCTGAGATTCTTTGGCTGCAGCCGCTTCTCCTTTGAGTCTGGCCAGATGTTCCTGATAGGAAAACGCAGAATCTGAAAGTTGGATCAACTCCTCCAGAACCTCCTCCAGGTCCGCTCTCATGTTTCTATCTTCGTAAATTGGAATGAGAGACTCATATAGGGCGATAAGATTGTTCCGTTTGCCACTGATTTTAAAAATCGAGGCAAGCTTCAACAAAGCTGGAAGATGCGAGCTGTTGGAGGCGATTATAAAACGTAGTAGCGATGTTGCCTCTTCGTATTTCTCAATCTCGATTGATTTTTCCACTACCGGAAGAAAGAGCTCGTACGTTTTATCGAATTCCTTGCGTTGCAAATAAACTTTGCCCAGTTTTAAGATTACCTCTTTTTCTTCCGGATCGATTTCGGTGATCTTTTTATATATCTCCTCGGCGTCATCCAGGAGATTGTTTCTAAAATAAAGTTCTCCAAGTAGTTTTAGTAAATTGATATTGGAAAAAAGTTTATCGCCGAGAGACTTCAATAAATCTATCGCTTTTTGTTCGTTTTTTTGAGCGGTGTAACAACCGACCAATTTTTCGATCAGTTTTACATTCTTTGACTTTTGAATGACGCTGTTAAGTAGTTCCTCAGCCCGCGTATAATCCTTTTGATAAATCAGGATATCGGCCGCGGTTAAATATTCGCTGACCGCGTTATCATCGAGGCCTTCCCGCAAATAATTATCGGCCAGCAACAAACGCATTTTGATATTATTACGATCGAACTCGAGGATTTTTTTATACATATCGAGAGCCCGCTTATGATTCTGCTTCCGCTTATATTCCTCGGCGAGATCAAGATAAATTTGCTTTGCCTCGATTACCAAACCCTGTTTTGTATAAAGATCCGCCAGCTTAAACGAGACCTCCTCGTAATTAGGATCGATACGGGTGATTCGTTTATACATGGCGATGGCTTTGGCGAAAAAGCCCTCTTTTAGGTAATAATCTGCAATCCATTCGAATTGAACCACAGCTCCGGCGACATCACTCTCTTTTAGTTCGAGGTCTCCGACAATTCTACGAACCTCTAAATCGTCCGGCTTTATTTCCAGAACTTTTTTATATTCTTTGATGGCTGCCTGGGCTTTCCCCTGACGGAACAATTTGTTTGCGTGCTTTAACAACACAAGTCTCTTTTCTGCAACCATCTTAAATCCTAAAACTCTTTCTATGATATATGGTTTGACCCAATAATGATATCATACTTTTGTGTTTTTTTGTAGGATAGCCTTTATTACTGGAAAAATCATATTTTGGGAATACCCGGTGAAAAGAAAACAACAAATTATCGCGAAAAACTTTGGCGATTATTGAAGCCGCAGCGATTGAAAGGCTGATATTGTCACCACCGATCACTCCTTCCCCGGAAATGTCAACAAAATCAGGCTTCATACCATCAATTAGAACATAGTCGGGTTTTATTTGCAATCCCTTTACAGCCATTTTCATAGCCTCGCGGGTGGCTTGCAATATATTCAAACGGTCGATGTCGTCGTTCCAGGACCAACCGATGGAGAAAGCTCTGGCATCATTGTATATTTCTTTAGCCAGCTTTAGTCTTTTATTATGCGTCAATTTTTTTGAATCCTTGATTTCATAATTCAATTTTGCAGGATCCAGTATCACGGCCCCGGCAACTACCGGACCAAACAACGCTCCTCTACCTACTTCGTCAACTCCACATACGAAT
Source organism: Candidatus Aminicenantota bacterium (assembly GCA_024644125.1). Taxonomy (GTDB): domain Bacteria; phylum Acidobacteriota; class Aminicenantia; order UBA2199; family UBA2199; genus JAHELQ01. The sequence continues at coordinate 20,149 of JAHELQ010000010.1, forward strand.
ATCCCTTTCTTTTTCTTTATTATCGAGCTTTCTATTTCATAATCACACATTACCTGAGTTCTTTCAGTCTCGCTTTTTTGCCGCTTAAATTTCTCAGGAAATAAAGTTTCGCCCTTCTAACTTTGGAGTGTTTCTTCACTTCGATTTTTTGGACTAATTTTGAGTTCAAGGGGAATATACGTTCAACGGAAATTCCAAAAGATGTTTTCCTTACAGTGATGGTTTTGGAAATCCCAGAATTTTTTAACGCTATGATATAACCTTCGAAGATCTGGATTCTTTCCTTGCCACCCTCAATAACCCTGTAAGACACTCTCACAAGATCACCGGGTCTGATTTCCGGAAGGTCTGTTCTGATTTCAACATACTGATTTAGATCACCGATCGAAAAGGATTTGGGTCTCTCTATAACAGCGTCTTGAACCTGCCCTTTTTTTGCTTCTGCCGCCAGCTCCTTGCTTTCATTTTCCACCTGGGAAGTCACATCATTTTCTTTATTCTGAGCATCGGCCTCTTTCTTATCAAGTTTTTCTTCCGGCATTATTCATCTCCTATATATTGTTGTGTCGAATAAGTTCACTATTGTACTATGTTTTTGTTTTTTTTTCAATATGAATATATACAAAACAGCTACAAATTGCAAGTTGGTTTGACCTTATGCAGTTATTTTGCTATAAAATATCCATGAAAAAACTCATTTTATGCTTCATTTTGTCAACGATTCTACCCTCGTCACTTGCGGCTGACTCAGCGAACGAATGGGAAATACAGCTAAAAAAATATGCCACCATTTATTCGCACATCAAAGCAAACTATCCGGGAGATTTGAATGCCGAAGAGATCGTATTTTCCTCGATTCGGGGTATTCTAAAAACTCTCGACCCCCACTCCTACTTTCTCGATCCTGAGAGTTTCCGCTCTATAAATGAAGATCAGAAAGGAAACTACTACGGAATCGGAACCCGGATCACAAAATATGAAGATCGGCTGACCGTCGCCGCGCCACTCAAGGACACTCCAGCGTATAAACTGGGCATCAAGGCAGGGGACATCATCACCGAGATCGACGGCGAGAGTACAGAGGGTATGTCGTTGAACGAAGCGATGAAGCGGTTGCGGGGAGCCAGGGGAACGGAGGTGGTAATCAAGATCGCCCGAGAAGGATTAAAGCAGCCTATGGAATTTAAAATCAGCCGTTCGGAAATTCCATTGAATTCCATTTCATATTCCTTACAGCTTCCCTGGGAACCGGGGATCGGTTACATCAGCATCAGAACCTTCGGAAGTACCACTGCCGGAGAACTAAAAGAAAAACTCGACTATCTAGTGAGAAAAAAACAAACGAAAGCCTTGATACTAGATCTTCGCGGCAACACCGGGGGTTCGTTGAACGCGGCGGTCGAGGTATCGGATTTTTTTCTCGAAAAGGGAAAGACTATTGTCTCATTGAAGGGCAGGATAATCCAGCAAGAGTTGAAGGCCCAACAAAACTACCAATACGAAGAATTACCGGTCGCAATTCTAATCAACCGCGGTAGCGCCAGCGCCTCGGAGATCGTCGCCAGCGCCTTGCAAGACCATCAAAAAGCAGCAATTATAGGGGGCCGCTCCTGGGGAAAGGGATTGGTGGAAACGGTGCGCCCGATATCGCTCAATAGCGGCCTGGCTCTGACGACAGCCAAATATTACACTCCCAAAAACAAATGTTTGCAGAGGGATTTCAGCGAACTTGACGATTACCTCTTTTTCTTCAATCAAAACGACTATGATTCAAACCGCGAAATCGAAGGCGGAGTGATTCCGGACTATATTGTAAAAGGGACGGAATTACCCGACATAATCATCGAGTTCATCTCGAAAGGAGTTTTTTTCAATTTTTCCAGGCGCGTGATAAACTCCGGTAAAAAAATACCTCTTCAGTTTAAGTCGGACAATAAAACCGTCAGGCAATTTCAGAGTTACCTTGATTCTCAAAAAGTTAAATACGACAAAGATGAGTTTAAAAAGAACGTCGAAAAGATCAAATTTCAAATTGAACAAGAGATTTTAACGAATAAGTATTCAGCGCAAGAGGGGCTGAAGTCATTCTTAAAGCAAGATCCCGTGACAAAAAAGGCGGTCGAAATACTGAAGAAAAACATAATAATCGGTCAAAACGGCGGAAACAACGGATAAAAATTATGTTGACTTTTTTTTATTTATTTATATAATTTAAGCATGATAATCGAGTGTCCTAAGTGTAATGCGCAATATAATGTGCCTGAGGGGAAGATTCACGGACGCAAAAAGGTAAAATGCTCGAAATGTCGAAATATCTTCGAGGTGAACAAACCCGCCGAAGAACCGCAACAGGAGGATTCGGAAAGCAAAAAAGACACCGCTAAAATCATGCAAGAGCATGTCAGCGACTCCCTATGGACCAATGAAAATTTAAAACTTCCTTCAGACATAAAATTATCCCTGGCCATTATTAAAGGCGCCAGGGCCGGATATATTTTTAAACTTGAAAAGCCGTACATTTTGATAGGCCGGGGAAAAGTTGACCTGATCATCCCGGACAAAGAAATTTCCAGAAAGCACCTTGCCATAGAGGTACGAGGCGAAAAAATCTTCTTACGGGATCTTGGCAGCACCAATGGTACATTCATCAATGAAACCCGTGTCTCGATCACCGAGATCACCGACCAGAGTGAATTCCGAGTCGGACAAACAACATTGATGTTGATCTCGACACCGGTAACGAAAGATTTCGAAAAATAAATTGTGGAAAACAACCAAACTTTTCCTTAATTGCCTTGCTTCGGCAGTCATATTTAACTATTTTATTCTAATACTGATCTTACTCATAAATCCACACATTTCAGCTTCAAACCAGGACTTTTTCCTCCTCTACGCAAATCTCTTCCTTTTCTATGGAATTATCTGGATTTTTTTCATCGGGATTAGTTTTTTTGTCGTTCAGTTTTTTTCGGAAAAAAAATACCCCATCGGAATCCTCACCCCTCCCACCATCACTTATTTTTTATCATTCACAATCCTGCTCATCACCATCGTCCTGTATTTCAATTATGATTATTATTTCCAATTCCTTTCACTTGAAGCCAGGGCAAAATTCATTAAAGTGTTACTTATCAACCTGGCCCTTATCATCACTGGAATTTTCTTCGTCACCATAAAAAAAAGAGACAAACGGTGGATTCAAATCTTTTTCCTGGTGCTATTAACCTATAACGTCATCACTTCCTACGCATCGATCATATTCAGTTCAATACAGGAACCGGCCAAATTACTTCAAGAAAAGCAATTTCCGGAAGACGCGACTCCCCGCAAAATCCGGATCGTCATTATGGACGGCCTATCCGCAAATTTTATTCTATCCCTTTCGAGCGAAGAAAAATTATTGAATTTCAAACACCTGATAAATAATGGCGTACGCGGTAGAATTGCCACTTTCGAGCCAAACCTGGATTTATCTCTCTTGAGCGCCACACTATCGGGGCTCAAACCCTCCAGATTCACCTGGCATTCTTACTACAGGTTCAAGATTTCCACAATCAATCATGAATTTAATATATTTCCCCGCTATATTTTTTTCAGGAATTCAAGCTATTTCGACATCACCTCTTTTTACAAGAAAAAAAACGCAGAAATACCTGACCACCTCAGCCGTTACTACGAAGAAAACAATTTTAAAACCCTGCAATTGATGGATCCCTATTACACGCCGATTTACTCCGAGCTCTCGCTTCAATACAACCCCCGCTTCATCCCCTTGTTTTCAGACATCCTCAAAAAGAATGACCGCAAATATGAGATTGTCAAAAAATCGTTTTTCTTCGACGATTATATCAAAAACAGAATTCCCGAGCTCAAGGATAATGACCTTTACTGCTCAATAATAAAATTAAAAGGATTGGGCACTGTCAGCAAATATTTTTACCAATATTCCCGCAGCAGGACATTCGAAAACATACCGGAACCGGAAATCAAACAGTATGGCTGGATTATCGAAAAATATTACGAATATTACGATTCCATTATCGGCAATCTAATCAGCACGACAGGGGATGACGAATTGCTGGTGGTCCTGAGCCTATTCGAATACGAGCCCCTCCCCTATTGGCGAAGAATTCTCGTAAACCTTCTGGGCGACCGTGATCTCTACGTTTATAATCCGATCAATTCCAGGGGAACTATCTTTATGTATGAAAAAAACGCATTAAAAAAAGACTACCCAATGAAAACAATCTCAGTCTTCGATATATTCCCCACCCTTTTATACTACGCGGGCTTCCAATTATCCAAAGACCTTCAAGGTGAAGTGATCAGGGAGATATTTAACGAGGATTTCCTTCTCAACAATCCGATCGACATCATAACCGGTTCCCGCTAGAAAAATTTACGCTTCGCAAAAAATAAGGGAACTCTTAATTGAGAATTAACAAAAATAATGTATAAAAAAAATGCCGACCCCGTAGATTTACGGGGTCGGCTTATTCGCCCTAATGAATCAATAAAAAAAGGAAGTGAAACCTCTAGCCTTTGAAGCGCAACCAATATGGATACGCCTCACTGATTCAAAAATTGCAGTACCGCCTCTGAAGTCACCGGAATAACCGGCCAAAGAAACCATTTGTACTCCAATAAAAGTAAATGTTAACCAATAATAAACCGATTGTCAAGGGGGAGAATGAAATTTTCGATTTTCTTTCACACCAGTGCAGAAAAATATCAAAAACAAAGTACAAAAAGGATTTGCGAATAATTTTTCGATAGGTTAAAATATAAATTTAAATGGTAGGAATGAAATGAACATGATCGGTAAACGAATTAAGCTGGTACGGCAGTTTCACAAGATTACGCAATCCGATATGGCAGCACGCCTATCGATTACCAAACAAACGTTGTCCCGGTACGAGACAGGAGAGCGAATCCCCGATGCATTGTGGATTCAACAATTCCTGCAAATTTATAATGTCGATGCCAATTGGCTGATGACCGGGGCAGGCGAAATGAACCGGATCGCAGAAGTGAACAAAATATGCCAACATGTGTACAAAGACCAGGAAATCTTCCAGCTTATCGAGTACACCAGCCGGATCCCCAAAATCCGTCGCTCCATTCTTGCCAGTTTCGACCAAATCAAAGCGATTTTCGAGAAGGATGTGGCGAAATACGAAGAGAGTAAAAAAATCTCTGAGCTGGAGAAATTCGCATGAGCAATAATGAACAAACCGCGGTGGTCCAGGAACTACTTTTCCTGATGAAAATCCCAAGTATCAAACGTAGCGTGGAGGCGATGCTGGAGCAACAAAAAGAGATTTTCAAAGACCAGGTGAACCAATTAATCCACGAACAAGCGGAACGGGTAACGCCGATGCCGTCCAGCGAATCCCGGGAATATTTTTTTCAATCTACCCGCAATCCCGATTCAGGCGTTTGGGAGAGCAAGGCGGGGGACAATTTCTACAACTTGCCGGTGAATTCATTATTGCCTGTCGGGGCCATCCTGGAGATGGCCAAATACGATATCAATCCGGAATTGAATCATTACATTGAATACAAAACCAATCATTACCGCTATAATTTTCACTTCAACCGGTTCACCGCCAACCATATCGCCGGAACGGGCCAAAGAATACTAATCGAAGCGGGGGTAGCCAGCCTGCCGATCGCGGAAATCGATCACTACCTGGAACTCACGGTATCGGAGATGGATTCGCTTTTTCGTAAATATTACGATTCCCATCCGGAATTGAAGAAGGAAATCCTCCTGGAGTTCTTCACCCGGATATTGCCCCGGTCAGAATTTTTCAAAAAACAAATCAGTTGATTGTCAACGGAAAGTAATTCGCTTCCCCGGATCGATGGAAAATACGATCGATTCATTCAAGTCTCCACTGGAATTAACCAGGTCGAACATATCGCTACCGATGTAAAGATTTGTGGGGGCTTTCTTCACCAGAAGGTTGAAAAGAGTCTCAAACCGCCTCGTCCGCCCCTTCGTAAAATCATCATATATATATAAATCAACCTGTTTCGCAATTTTCACCGCGAGGTATAGGATAGCCAGCGTCTCGATATCCACATTCGCTGTGTCCAGATTCCAGTCCGTCGCCTTCACTCCGATCAGCTTCAGAAATTCAGTGGTACTCTTCGGATTTAGTCCTTCAAGAGAGCACATGTAGCGGTACCAGCAACGAAGAGAAATTCCATGATCAAAAAAATCGTCCGATACCTTTCGCAGAACCGCTGAATTCGAAATCGATTGGGTGTGCTGAATTATTTTTTCCCTTTGTTCAGGATTTTTGCAATAATAAAAATAGAATTTACCTTTCTGCAAATCTTTGACCGAAATAACCGGAACGCCTTCCATTGGTTCTATTTTTAACCGCCACCATATCGTGTAGATGCTGATTGCGCCGATGACCAGCAAATATAGAACCAAACCCAGGAAGC
>JAHELQ010000295.1:0-6073 GCA_024644125.1 Candidatus Aminicenantota bacterium
CAGTTCGGCTACTCCAACGACATCTTCTTCTAAATTGGCGATCTGTAACTGGCAACCTTCGCAACACGCGAAATCAAAAAACGCGACTTTTGGTTTGTTTCCCATTAGATTGCCTCCTTCAGGTGTTTGATATCATTATAATAGAATACCGGACCATCCTGGCAGACGTAGATATTGTCCATCTGGCAATGTCCGCATTTGCCGACGCCGCATTTCATCCGTCTCTCGAGGGAGACGATGATGTGATCATCGGCGAAATCCATGTCTTTCAGGTTCATGATGACGTATTTGTACATCACGGGGGGACCTACGATAATGGCATACGTTTCTTTGGGATCGACGTTTTCCAATTTTGGAAGCAAGGTGGTGATGACACCGACATTGCCGTTCCAGTCGTGGCCATTTTTCTGATCGACTGTTTCCATAAAGTTCACATCGTCCATTTTGTCCCATGCGGCGATTTCGTCTGTGAACAACCGCTGGCTGGGATCTTTGCATCCAAAAAGAATGGTGAGGTCTTTGTAGTCCGCCCTGTGTTTCATCGAGTACAGGATCGCCGAGCGGGCGGGGACAAGACCGATACCGCCAGTGATGAACAACAGGCTTTTGCCCTTGAGGTTGTTCATCGGTACCGAGGTACCGAAGGGTCCTCTGAGACCGACGGATTCACCCACTTCGAGAGCGTGGATGGAATTGGTGACGGTTCCGACGTTGCGGATGACCATTTCGAATTTGTTGTCGTCTGACGGGGGGGAAGAAATGGAAATGGGGGCTTCGCCGATGCCGGGGATAGAAATTTCGGCAAACTGTCCCGGCAGGTGTCCCAATGAACGGTCTTTCAATTCGAATTCGAAAAAGCAGTCCACATCGGTCATCATCTGTTTCTTCTTGAGTACGGCAACTTCCGGCAAATATATCGATGTTTTTTGGATTTCTTCAGTGCATTTGCAATTTTCACACATAGTTGTCTCCTTATTTATTCTCTTCGATATATTTAAACACTTTCACCGGGCCGGCGATATCGGCGGTGCAAGCGTCCGCGCAGCGTCCGCAGCCGACGCATCCCCAATAACCGTATCTTTCGGGAAGATGTTTCCCTTTGCGGTTAATGCGGTGTCTGAAGCGGGAGCCACGCTCTTTCCTGAAGTTGTGTCCATCTGCCACTACGGCAAAATCATCCAGCAAACATCCATCCCAAACTCTGACGCGTTTGCCTTCGGCTAAAGAGAGTTCAACTTCTTCGTGGACATCAAAACAATAACAGGTGGGGCATACTAATACACAAGAGCCGCAGGAGAAGCATTTTTCGCCAAAATGTTCCCAGACTTTGTGGTCATAGTTTTTGTTCAGGTAATCGGGTGTCAATTCTACCGGAATCGGCAATTTCTGGTCGTCCTTGATTTTGCCTTTGGCCTCTTCGATTTCTTTGATAGAATGGTCGTTGGCCTTGGTGCTGCTTCCTTCCAAATATTTCTTACCCTTTTCGCTGACGACTTCGATGACATATTCGTCACCCATGTCAACCAGCATGAGGTCCGCCACTTTGTAATACTGGTCTTTTATGACAGATCTCGAGAAGCGGTGTTTGAAATGTTTGGTGGGGAACATTCCGATCAGAAGCGAGTTTTCCCTTTTTTCCATGTAATGGTCGTCCCGTTCTCCCTCGGAGAAAGCACGGTCCATTAGATAGATGGCAGCCAGATCATAGTAATGGATGCCGATGATGGTGATGGGATCGCAATTGTTCACGGCGACATAAGAGTCGGCTTTTTTAGGCTGGAACTTCAACAATACCTCTTTCGGAGGTTGAAAGTACTTTTTGGGGGGGAGGATCGTTACATCATAATCCATGCAAAGCTCGCCAGCCGATTCCAGATCGCCAAAGGCAAAATGGTCACCTTTCTTGACTACGCCAATGGTTCTTGAGGTTCTCTCTTGGATTCTTTTCTCAATGAAAGATATAAAATCCTTTTTTGAGATTTTTAGAATTTCCATTATTTTTATTCTCCTAAGTATGGATTTGAAATTTGGAAGCGATTCTTCTAATCTCGTAGGCAACATTATATCAATTTGAATAACCTTGTCAACAAAAAAAGTATTTTGAAATATTTTTTTTTATTGTTTTATTTGTGAAAAATGATTGTCGGAGGCGAAATGTCGAGTAATATATTGGGTTTTGGTTTACTATTTCACCAAAAATGAAATTTTGCGGCCTGGAGGTATTAAAGAAGAAAATCCCGTACGATTTGTCGTACGCGGTCAATAATTTGTGGATATTTTTTTTCGAGTTCCGGAGTGAAGTGTTCGCCGAATTCCATGTCCTCCACAATTTCGATGGCGATGATGCGGATCTGCCGGGGAATCCCCATATTCATTTTTTTCCCCAATTTGATTGCGGTGAGAAATGAAATATCGTGAAGACTGGAGAGATGGAGGGTTTCCTGAAAATCCTCCAGTGAAAACTCGTAGACGGTTCCCGGAATGCCGCTCCTGGTTTTGATGGCATCCACGAACACAACACTATCATAATCCTGAATCAAGTCCAGAATGTCCAGTCCACCGAGGGTCGTTGTTTGGTATGCCACCCCTGCCAACGGGTCCTGGTCAGCCAATTTTGTCACCAATTTGGGCCCGATGCCGTCATCCCTCAATATGTCGTTCCCGATACCTAACACCAATGATTTTTTTTCCATTCCCTTGCCTTGACCTTCCTTATTATATAGTTTTATATTATAACAGTTCCGGAACGTTTCGTCATGCGTTTCGGCTGAAAAAATCGCCTGTCCCTTCACCTCAGGCATTAATTTTGGTTTACAATGTAGATGTAATATGTTATATGTTAATTCTATTTAATTACAAATATTAACCCAATCTGGAATTCTGCCCGAAGACCGTGATTTGGTGTTTTGAGATCGTCTGATAGGAAAAGGCGCATGGCAAACAATAAGGACAAAAAAAATAGTGTGGAATTTATCACCCTGGAACATTCCGGGGTGAGATTCGACGCTCCGGTCGAGTCGGCGCTCGGGAGGTTGAGGGATTCAATCGGCCTGAGTCTCGAGCTTGAAGGGGTGATGGAAAAGGTATGGGATATTTCAAAAGAAATTCTACCTCATGACCGGATTGGTCTCTCGTTTATCGACAATGACGGCCAGCGGGTATTCGCCCATTATTTCAAGGCGGATTATTCCGACGTAAAGCTAGGGAGAGACTATGCCGCCGGCCTTGCCAATTCCAGCCTCAAGGAAATCGTGAATAAAGGGGCGGCCCGGCTGATTCACGATCTTGAAGAATATTTACTGAACCATCCTCATTCCAGTTCCACCCGCTTGCTGGTGGCGGAAGGGGTTCGCTCCAACCTGACCCTGCCGTTGAAGGTAGCGGAGCGCGACGTGGGCTTCCTGTTTTTTTCCAGCAAGCGGAAGGCGGCGTTTACCGTCCTTCACGCCCGGATATTGCTGGGAGTGTCCCGGATCGTCGCCCAGACGGTGGAGAAGGTCTGGCGGATCCAGCAGTTGGAGAAGGCCACCCGGGACTATCTATCGGTTCTGGGGTTTGTTTCCCATGAGATCAAAAGTCCTCTGGCTTCGTTGATCACTGTTGGGAAAACCTATTTGAAGGGTTACATGGGAGAGGTGCAACCGGCGGCGGAACAAACCATGAATAAAATGGTGCGAACCGCCGGCTATTTGGTGAATATGGTGAACAATTACCTGGATCTCTCCCGCCTCGAGTCCGGCGAGATGAAATTCGAGCCGAAGGACGGGGTGGCTTTTTTGGACGATGTTGTCCGGTTCGCGGTGGACACTGTGGTTGCCCGGGCCCAGGAACGGAACTCCACAATCGAGGTGAAGGTAGAAGCGGAGGGCATCCGGCTTTTTGGCGATATGGATCTTTTGCGGATTGTGGCTGTCAATCTCATCGATAATGCCGTGAAGTACGGAGACGACGGCATCGTTGTCGATGTGAACATCCGGTCGGAGGGCGGGATGTTGGTTTTTGCCGTCAGGAACCGGGGCGTCGGTTTCACCGAAGAGCAGGCGCAAAAACTGTTCCGGCGATTCAGCCGTTTAAAACAAAAAGGTACTGAGGACCGCCGGGGGACGGGTCTGGGACTTTATCTCACCTGGTGGATCGTCGAAAAACACGGCGGAAGGATCATTGCCGATTCCCGGCCGGGGGAGTGGGCGCAATTCACGGTGTACTTGCCGCTGGAACACAAATAGTCCGGCCTGGTTATTGGATTTAGAGCGCGGAAAAGTAATTGCTCACCCGGGGAAGGCTGACCGTAAAGGTCGAACCCTGGTTCAGGCGGCTTTGAATCTCCAGTTTGCCGCCATGTTTCTCCACCAGTCGTTTAACCAATGAAAGCCCCAATCCTGTCCCCTCTTCAAACGCTTTGGCGTTTCCGGCGCGAAAGAACTCATTGCCGATTTTTTCGAGATCGCCGGCATCGATGCCGATTCCCCGGTCTTTGACTTGCAGGACAATGGATTCGTTTCTGACAAACATCGAGACATTCACCGTCCCTTCGAATGAATATTTGACGGCGTTGTGGATCAGGTTTTTGACGATGTCCCGGAAGGCATCCTCGTCAACCGTCACGTCCGGCAGACCGGCTTCGATTTCCACTTGAATGGCGATCCCTTTTTTTACGGCCAGATTATTCAATTCCATCACAATGTCGGACACTACCTGGTGACCGTTCACTTCGGTTCTGTCCAGCTTGAAGCTTCTCTCTTTGATTTGCGAGAGGGAAAGCAGGTCCGAGACCAGGTCTTTCATGGACAACACCCGATTCACCGCCCGTTTGACAAAGTCCGCTTTTTTTTCTTCGCTGACCGACGTATATCCCCTTGAAACGATTGAGAGCAGGCTGTTCACCGCCTCGATGGGGGCTTTGAGTTCGTGCTCCACCCGGTGAAGAAATTCTGTCTTTGAGTGATCCAATTCTTCCAGTTCCAGGTTTTTCAATTCCAATTGGTTTTTTTGTTCCTGCAGGTCTTTTTGGAGTTCCGTGAGTTCCAGGTGTTTCCTGCGAATGGAGGCGACGATGCTGGTGGTGAAATAGACCGTGATGATCATGGTGGCGCTGAACGCCGCCAGAAGAAGCAGCGCATGCGGACCCGCCGTGGGAAAATTTTCCGGGTAAAAGCCGAAAAAATCGATGGTCTTGATCCATTTGTAGTGTTCCAATACGAAAAACAACGATTCGAGCAAAATCGTCAATAGCGCCAGGGTATAGGCGTTGGCCCGGGAAAGGAGGATGCTTCCGATGACCATGTGAAACACAAAAAAGAACAGGAACGGATTCAGGATGCCGCCGGTATAATAAATCAAAAAAGCCAGAGTGAAAAGGTCGAAGAAAATCTGCACATTGATAAAGAGGACATGGTGCGGTTTGTTTTCTTCCGGGATTGAATCCACATGGTTGATACTGCGGTTGATCACTAAAAAAATTGCGTTATACAATAAAATCCAGATCCCCAACAGAAGCGGAATATTCACTTTTTCAATATGAAAAAACGCCTTGCCGGCCAATACCGAGATCAATACGCTGGTCCCAGCGATCCAGCGCATCAGGATAAGCCAGTCGAGGCGGCGCGTTAAATTCGCTCCCGACAACACCGGTTGAAATGTTTTTACGATATTGATTTTCATATGCCTTATTTAAAAATACAAAAAAATTATAAAAGGTGGGAATTCAAATGTCAATCTGGTTGTAAAATATATTTTTTACGATCGGTGAAGGGGAGGCGGTCCTGGAAGACCTACCTCCCCTTCTCCCCTAGTATTTTTCTTTTTAGGTTTAGATGTCCCTTCTGACGCTCCGGATGATATTGTGATCCTGGTCGCGAAAATTTACCACAAGCGGCATGCGTCCGGGTAGACTGTGGGTGGCACACGAGAAGCAGGGATCGTAGGCCCTGAAGGCCATCTCCACCATGTTGAGGATGCCGTGATCGACAGTCACGCCGTTTTTGATGAGACTCTGGGCCGCTTTCTTCAACGACATGCAAATGGCCGCGTGGTTGTTGGTGGTGCCGACTATGATGTTCACTTTTTCCACCAT
>JAHELQ010000295.1:6083-6749 GCA_024644125.1 Candidatus Aminicenantota bacterium
ACCATTCCCCGGTCATCTGTCCAGTAGTGGTGGGTCAAGGTGCCCCGTTGGGCTTCCACGATGCCGATACCCTCTCTGGGGGTTTTATCCAATACCGCCTGGAGATCTGGACTGGTGATTTCCGGGTCTTGCGCCAGCTCGAGGCAGTGTTCGGCCGCGTAGAGAAGTTCGATGAGTCTGGCCCAATGCATGGCCAGGGTGGCGTGAACCGGTTTCCCCCCCAGGGTGGCGTACATTTTTTCGAATTCTTCCTGCGCCAATGGTGTTGCCATTCCATCGGAGGCGTTGAGGCGGGATAGGGGGGTGGCGTGATAAACTCCGGATTCATTGCCGTCCACAAAACCCTTCCAACCGATTTTTTTGAGGTAGGGGAATTTCAGGTAACTCCAGGGTTCGACCCGTTCTTCCACAAAATCCCTGTATTCTTCGGGAGCATATTTGCAATGCTCGTTTCCTTCGGTGTCCACCACTCTGACTTTACCGTCGTAAAAATTGACTTTGTTGTTGTCGTCCACCAATCCCATCGAATGAATGTTCAGGCTGTAGGGCCCGTTGAGAATGATATCGACGTATGTCTCGTTCTGCAATACGACATCGTTGAAGATTTTTAAGGAGAACTTCGCGAATTCAACAAAGCCTTTGGCCTTTTCTTCGATATCTTTGCGT
>JAHELQ010000296.1:0-5053 GCA_024644125.1 Candidatus Aminicenantota bacterium
TTTCGACGGTATGCGGATGTTGAAAGACGATACCAACAAAGCCAAAGCGTTCCAGTGGATGGCGGAAGGCTACGGTATGGGCGTGGACGAGGTTAAATCCATGCAGGAAGACGCCCATCTGACTAATTTCGCCGAGAACAAAGACTTTTTCATGAATTCCAACTCCCCCTCAAACTTCGAAAGAACCTGGAAAAATATCACCTTTGTGTACAAAGAGCTCTCCCTCATCGGCACGCCCACACGGTTCGACGAAGTGATGGATTTTTCGGTACTCAAGAAGCTTGACGCCAAAGGCGCGTTCGTCGATATGAAAAACGAGTACATTACCCGCTTCACCCCCATGGCCTACAAGAAGGTCAACGCCGAAAAACCCATCATCACCCAGACCATCCGTATCAACTTCTATCCCAACTCGGCAAATATTTTCGAACCGCAGCACGATGAATTCGGCAACGCCCTCGGCAATACATTGTACGATCCATCCGCCACCGCCACCCTCGAAAAGGTCGCGCGCCTGGCCGGACAATATGAACGGGCGGTCATCGCCATCATCGGGCATACCGACAGTTCCATGAAAGGAAGAGTCCCCCGCGGCGAAGTCGAGAAATTGTCCAGCGACCGCGCCCAATCCGTTAAATCGGCTTTGATAAAAAAATACAAATTCGATCCCAATAAGTTTGTGGTGGAAGGGAAAGCCTGGGATGTGCCGGCCGACCCTGGAGATCCAATGAACCAGGCTCTGAACCGGCGGGTGGAGATCTCCGTTTATCCACCGGAACAATAACATACGACCATGGAATGGTTATTATTTAAAACAAAAACAGATACACAATCAACAACGGGGCCTGGTGGCAGGCCCCCCAAGATTCCCTGGTTGGGAATCCGCACGCCGGTTTCCACCACCTGGAAAATTATTTTGGGCACTATCCCTATTGTTTTCCTGTTCTTACTCTGGTGGTTGTTGACCACCGGAGAAGCGGAGATGCGAATCCTCTCCCCTCTAATTTTACCCTCCCCGGTGGAGGTTTTGAAATCGTTCAAATCCCTCTGGTTTGAAGCGGAGTTGACCCGAAGCCTGATCGCCAGCACCTTCAGGGTAGTGTTGGGATTTTTGGTCGGCGTAATGGTCGCGTTCCCCCTTGGATTATTCATGGCCTCGTTCAGCAAAATCAAGGCTTTGTTCGATCCCATCGTCATCTTCATCGCGTATTTGCCGATCCCCGCTCTTGTGCCACTGACCATGAGTATCTTCGGGATCGACGAAATGCAAAAAGTAATGTTTCTGGCACTCGCGTTCATCATCTACCTCCTGCCGTTGACCATCACGTCTGTGGAAGGGGTGCACAACATCTACCTGCAAACCGCCTACACCCTTGGCTTGAACCGCTGGCAAATCGTCCGCCATGTCCTCCTGCCCATTTCGTTCCCGCAAATCATCGACGCCATGCGTCTGGGATTCGGCGTGGGGTGGACCTATATCATCCTGGCGGAAATGGTGGCGGCCGAACGGGGGCTGGGGCAGATCATCATCATCGCCCAGCGGAGAGGACCGCGCGAACACATCTATCTCGTGTTGGTGGTGATTGTCCTCATCGCGTATATAACCGATAAACTGTGGCAGGCATTGTACCGGTACCTGTTCCCATACAAACACATGGTGAAAAAATGAGCGATCAAAAACAAGAACTCCCACCAGTCGTGGAATTCCGCGAAGTGAGCAAGGTCTGGAATCCCGGGACTCCCCGGGAATGCAAGGCGCTTGAACACTTGAGCTTCTCGATTCCCGATCTCCCCGGCAAAGGTGAATTCATCACCATCCTGGGACCTTCCGGTTGCGGTAAATCGACGGCCCTCAATCTTCTGGCCGGTTTCCAGGAGGTGTTCCCTCCCACGACTGGAGATATCCTGGTGAGAGGGAAATTGGTGACCGGTCCCGGAATCGACCGGGGTATGGTATTTCAGAAATACAGTTCGTTTCCCCACCTGACCGTATTCAGCAACATCAGTTTCGGCCTCCATATCAACCAAAAAAAACTGGGGATCTCCCGTGAAGAGATCGATAGCCAGGTGGAAGGGTGGATCGGGAAAGTCGGTCTCAAAGGGCATGAGAATAAATATCCCCATCAATTGTCCGGCGGACAGCAGCAACGGGTGGCGTTGGCCAGGACGCTGGCGTTGAAGCCGAAAATCATCCTGATGGACGAACCGTTCTCCGCTCTGGACGAACCCACGCGCATGGACATGCAACGGTTGGTGGTGGATTTGTGGGATGAAATCCAGGCCACGGTATTCCTGGTCACCCATTCCATCATCGAAGCGGTGTACCTGGGCGACCGCGTCTGGATTTTTAGCCAGGGGCCGGGGAAAATCGCCAAAGAATTCATGGATATACCGATTCCCAGGCCGGGAGTTCATCCGCTGGAAACCCAGCAAAGCCCAGAATTTCTAGATGTAGTGGACCGGGTGGCGTCGGATTTCCAGAAAATTGAAGAAGGGCAGACGGTAGATTGATATGGCTAAAAGCGGGTTAAACTTTTTCGATTACGTGAAGGCGGCCTTCAACCGTAAACTCAGGCTGAAAGGACTTGGCTACGTGGCGCTCAATAAATTGTTTCTCGGACTTTGCGCGGTCCTGGGATTGAAAAATCCGGGCTTCTGGTTTTTGGGAGTCGCCATCGAATCCACTTACCTCTGGTATGTGGCGACCAATGCCACTTTCCAGAAAGTGGTTCAGGGTGAGTTGCTGGAAAAGAACAAAGAACAATGGTCCAGCAAACAAACGGATCTGCTCAAGAGTCTCGACGGCGCATCGAGAAGCAGATATTCAAGTCTACGCGAGAATTGCCTTGGCATTTCAGAGCGCACGCGCGGCGACGATTTACTCACGAATGTCGGCAATGTCAGCTTGAACCAATTGACGTGGATGTTCTTGAAACTCCTGAATTCCCGCATCACGATCAAAAAGACAATAGACGAAACTCCCAAAAACCACCTGGAAAAGGAAATCGTGGACATCGAGACGCGCCTCGGCAAAGAAAACGCCAATTCCGCCATCCATCGTTCTCTCCAGGGAACTCTGGACATCCAGCATCGCCGCCTGGACAATCTGGTCAAGGCCGAAGAAAACCTGAAGGTCATCGAAGCGGAACTGGAGCGGATCGAAAAACAGGTTTACCTGCTAAAAGAGGAAATGTCGGTCAAAAACGACCCCGAGTTGTTGTCGATGCGGCTGGATGGCGTGATGGATTCTCTTCAGGGAACCAGTCAATGGATGTCGGAGCATAATGAATTGTTCGGCATGATCGAGGAAGAGCCGGTGCCAACGGATTTTGTCCCTCCCCCTATGCCAGAAAAGATGAAGGAATAACTCATGAACCAGACCCACCTCCCTGAATGGGCTCAAACCATGCGGGAAATTTTCCGGGCCGAGACCATCAACCAATTCGTGCTCACCGGGAATTTGAACGATTATGTGTTTCATAAAACAGAAGCTGGAGATGCGTTTTTTCCCCTGAAGCAGTATTTGTCGGATGTTCTGTTCCAACCATTCGATGTGGTGATCTTCTATGACCGGGGCAAAGGGATCAGGTTGGCCAAAGGCGCGGAGTATTTTTTCAAGTACATGGGTATTTTCGATAAATTCCACAAAACGAGATTCGCCTCGGACGCGGATTCCGCCCTCGATTCAAGTAAGAGTCTCACTTCTCCAGGCCTATTGCCCAAATCGGCGGAACAAGCATTGGAGATCATCGACCGCTACATCAACGCGCTGGCCAATATCGGCAAAAATCATAGCGAAGCCGGCATCGGCCGTTCCTGCGCCGTTGTGATCGATTACGCGAATTTTGTCGCCCCTCAAGGCGAATCATTGTATATGAGTGGGGGCATCAGCTCCAATTTGATCAAGATCTTGAACTGGGCAGAGGATCCGGGAATCAGCGGTTCGCCCATCACGACAGTCCTTCTCTCCGGGAACCTAACCGATCTACACGGCCTGCTGGTGGATAATCCCTATAGCGCTAAAATTCATATCGAGCTGCCGGACTCGGGGGAAATCCTTCATTATCTCCAATATCTGGCTGGCCGCGAAAAGGAGTTCAATCTCTATTGCCCGGTCGAGCCGGCGATTCTGGCGGAAAAACTCACCGGTCTTAGCCGGTTCAATATCAAAAGCATTATTTTGCGCGCACTGCGCAACAAAGAGACCGTCACCACGGAATACCTGACTCGCCTGCGGCGGGAAATCATCGAAAAAGAGGCGTTCGGGAAACTGGATTTCATCGAATCGGACAGGACCCTCGACGATGTGGCCGGTCATGGCGAGGCCAAGAAGTGGTTGCGGGAAGACATCCGCCTCATCAAGAAAAATGTGGTGAACGCCCTACCCATGGGCTACCTCATCTCTGGCCGCATCGGCACAGGCAAGACATTCCTGGTGGAATGTTTCGCCGGCGAATGCGGCATTCCGTTTGTGCGCCTCAAGAATTTCAGGGAAAAATGGGTGGGGGCCACCGAAGGCAACCTCGAAAAAATCTTCAATATACTTCACGCCCTCGGCCAGGTGGTGGTGTTTGTGGACGAGGCGGACCAGGCCACCGGCAAACGGGGTGGAGGCGATGGCGATTCGGGGCTCTCCGGAAGGATCTACGGGATGTTGGCAAAGGAAATGTCCGACACCAAAAACCGCGGCAAGATTTTCTGGATGTTCGCCACCAGTAGACCCGATATGCTGGAAGTGGATCTCAAGCGGCAAGGCAGGCTGGATGTCCATATCCCTTTGTTCCCGCCAGTGGAAGAAGAGGAGATCAAAGATCTTTTCCTGGCCATGGCCCGGAAGCTGAAGATGAAAATCTCCGAAAACGAGCTGCCGCCATTGACATTTACTCAACCGGTGAGCGGCAATGAAATGGAAGGCCTCCTGGTGCGAGCCGTCCGCGAATACGAATTGCAGGAAAACGAACCGAAAAAGACACTACCGGAGCTGATCGCGGAAGTGCTGGGGGAATTTCGCCCAAGCGCCCATACCGACCGTTTGGCGCTGATGGATCTCCTG
>JAHELQ010000296.1:5063-6745 GCA_024644125.1 Candidatus Aminicenantota bacterium
GATATGTTGGAGGTCGAGCGGCGCATCGCCGAATTATTAAATCGGAGTGGTGTTTAATACCCGCGTCATGCTATAATTTGTGATCAACCGCAAAAAAACAGGACAACCATGTTAATTATTAAGGATCTGAAAAAAAACTACAATGGCCGCGAGGCCCTGCAAGGGGTGAACTTCCAATTGGAAAAAGGCGAGGTGTACGGACTTCTGGGCCCCAATGGCGCGGGCAAAACAACGACGTTGAAAATATTGGCGGGACTGATTTCCCACCAAAGCGGCGACATCATCGTGGACGGGCTCCCTTACGACCGCAACTCCAGCGAGGTGAAGCGGGCGATCGCCTATGTACCGGACCATCCGTTTGTATATCCCAAATTGACCGGCGAAGAGCATCTTCACTTCTATTGCGATCTGTACAAGGTTCCGCGGGAGGTACGCGACGAACGCTTCACATATTTCTTCAAGCATCTGGAATTCGAAATGTACCGTCATGAATTGGTGGAGACCTATTCCGCCGGAACGAGGCAGAAGCTTTTGATATCGCAAGCCTTGCTGGTGGAGCCCAAAATTTTGCTCCTGGACGAGCCCATGGTATCCATCGATCCGCTGGTAGGGAGGAAGTTCAAGAACCTTCTGGTGGAAGTGGCAAAAAAAGGAACCGTCATCGTATTCGCCACCCACATCCTGTCATTGGCGCAGGAGGTCAGCAACCGGATCGGGATCATCATTAGCGGCCGCATCGTAACCGAAGGCAGCGCTGAAACGTTACGGGCCATGTCGGGTTACAAAGATCTCGAAGAATTTTATTTCAAAACAGTTATGGAACATGAAGAATCTACTCAGAATAAGACTTGAAAGTATAAGAAACACTGTCAGGGGGACGGATAAAAAAAAATACATCCTGTTCCTGATTCTCGGCGTAGGCATTCTAGCGGCGCTGGGATTCTTTTTCACCCGGGTTTTCGGCTATCTTTACCATCAATCGGAATTCCCCCTTTTCTTCAAATTGTTTCTCTGCGAAAAAATCTTGATGATGGTCTTTTTGACCATGTTTTCCATGCTGATCATGTCCGCCCTCATCTCCACCCTGAATATATTTTTCCTGTCCCGCGACCTGCAACTTTTGCTCTCGTCCCCCATGAAATTGGGATCGATCTTCACCTGGAAGAGCCTGGAAGTAACGGTCAATAGCGCCTCCATGGTGGTTTTCTTTTCATTGCCGGCTCTGTATGCCTACCATTACTATTTTGCCCCCAATCCCGCAGATATCCTGGCTTCCGTCCTGTTGTTCCTGCTATACACGGGGACAGGCGTGGCCGTCGGTATTATGTTGGGGGTCACGATTCCCACCTTTTTTTCCGCCCGCAGGTTGCAACCGGTGCTGTCGCTTGTTTCCATCGTCCTGATCTCATTCATCGTGATCTTCCTGAGGTTGTTGCGGCCCGAACAGCTCATCAATCCGGATTCCATCGACAACCTGTTCAAATACATGGGAGGCATGAATTTCGATTACATGTCCTACTTCCCCTTTTACTGGATCGCCCGCGGGTTGACCAATATCGCCAAAGGGGAATTCCGGCAGTATTGGACCGTCGTGGGATTGTTCGCCATCACCTTCATCGTACTGGCGGCGGTTCTAGCGGTTCTTCAAAAAAAGTTATACTTCAAGCTCCTGGATAAGCTGG
>JAHELQ010000297.1 GCA_024644125.1 Candidatus Aminicenantota bacterium
TGACAGTGGAAATTCCCTCCAAAACGCGCCGTCCGCTTTTTGAGGAGAGCATGATGTTGAGACTCTCAGGGGTGGTGATAAAAATTTCCGGCGGGTGTCGAACAATGCGACGGCGCTCCGATGGATCTGTGTCGCCGCTCCGCACCGCCACATGGATATCCGGGAATATTTCCCCCGCCGCAGTGAAGAATTCGCGCAATTGCTGCAAGGGCGTTGTCAGATTTCGTTGAATATCGTTGTTCAACGCCTTTAATGGGGAGATGTAAAGAATCCTCCGCGCCTCTCGCTCGGGATTGGTAATTAAATTGTTCACCGCCCACAAAAAAGCGGTCAATGTTTTTCCGCTTCCGGTGGGAGCGGTTACCAGAACGTGATACCCCCCGGAAATCTCAGGCCATGCTTTTGTTTGAATATCTGTCGGCGTTCCAACGAACTGCCCGAACCATTGGCGTAACAGAGGGTGAAACCGGTCGAGGGCAGTCAAGGTGCCAACTATTTTTTCTTATCGAAATAGCCTTTAAACGCGTAACCGGCTCCAATTCCTCCAGTGAATACAAAAAACAATTTTACAATTTCCTTGAACAAATCGGTGTGCTGCCCGATTGTAAAAACTGCCAATAATCCGAAACCTATCATTCCCAGAATGAAATACACCAAACGATAACGACGACGTTGCAAGGTTTCCATATAACGTCTCGTATCTTCCTGGGCAGTGAGCTCCAATATCTTTTCGATATGCTGCTCGGTGATTTTGTCTGCCAATGAGGAAGGCAGTGGGGTTTCTGTTTTTTGTGTGGACAACGCCGATTCGACATTTTTTTTCAATTCCGGTGGAAGTTGTTCTAAAACCGGCACCGCCTCGACTTTTGGTTGAGGCTGCGGTATTTTGGTCACGTTTTCAACTCTTGAGCTTCTGCGCGGTCTTCTCGGTGATCTTTGTTCTTTTTTGGTCGTATTATTATTCATATTCAAATCAATCCACCTATAATTATAATTCACTCAAAAATTGAAACCATTTATCATCGGTAAATTTTTGAATGTTTATTATTAATTCGCTCTCCAAAAAATTCTTCAATGCGAGAGAAACAAGAGCGTTAAATTGCATTTCGTCAATATCCCCATTTTTTTTCAATTTAAAAAAATATTTGATCACATCCTTCAAGTATTCCCGGGATGTATCTCTGGCATCCTCAGAGCGGGTGCACAGAGCCTCTCTGTTTTGAATGAAATCAATAATCATAGATAATACTCCGAAGGCTTCATAGTCACCAATTTAAATTCCTAAGAAGCATTATATAATAAAAACAGGTCTCTTGCAATTTTCTCCACCCTGGAACGGAATATTCGATAAAAATATTTTTCTGCCCTTGCAGATTAAGGGCAGAAAAATAAATACTCAACGTATCTAATTCAGTATATCCCCAAAAAATGCTTATTTGGGATATTCCCCTTTATCGTCGATTTTGGGATTATGCTGCTTTGTCCATTCTTCGACAACTTTTTTACGGTCATCAGCGCTCGAATCCGGCATCGTTTTGTAAACCAGCATTTTAATCCAGGGCCCCTGCATGAATTTTTTCATGCCGTCATCCGGATCGTTCAATTCGAATCTTTCCTGGATCGCCTGCTGGAGGTTCTCCGTTTCGCCGATAAACCTACAGTTGACAGGTTTCTCGTGAATTATTCCGAAAAATCCAAAAACTGCTTTTTCTTTTGGGAGTGAATCAAGGTTGTGTTTTTTATCAAGGTTATAATCCTTGTGGTACACTTCAGTTTGGGCAACATTATCTTCCATAGTTTCCTCCTATAAGTTTTTTATGTTCCTCATAGAAACTTGAAATTCCAGGCCAAAATAAGCTTGTTATAAAGGGTATCATAGACATTTCGCGCCTTCGACAGGTAGTTCGACATACAACCGAATATTGTTTTCACGTTCAGATTCCAATACAACTTTGCATCTACCGACAAGGGAACAATACGTACTTGGCAACACCATAGTAACCTTTATATCAATTCTGCATAAAAAAATCAAGCCAAAAATAAACATTCATTTAAATCTTACCGGTTGAAAAAATTGACTATTTATTTATAATAAGTTGGTATGTAAATAAAAGACGGAGGAGAAAATGATAAATAAATTGGTAACCGCGATATTGTGTATGACGATTCTTTTTGCAATGCTGCCGGTTTATTCGCAGCAGGAACAGACGGCTGAAGAAAAAGAGATGATGAAAAAATGGCAGTCGGTCGCCACGCCGGGGGAAAACCATAAATTTATGGCGGGCAAAGCCGGAAACTGGAACGCGAAGGTTACATCCTGGGCAAAACCCGGAGCGGAGCCAGAAAAAACCACGGCTGTTGCCAAAAGCGAGATGATCCTCGGAGGGCGGTACCTCTATACCGAACATTCAGGAACAATGATGGGGATGCCCTTCGAAGGAAGAACTATCTCTTGCTACGATAATTACAAAAAACAATTTGAAACCCTCTGGATCGATAACATGGGGACAGGCTTCTACCTCACTCAAGGCAATCTGGAGGAAGGGGGAAAAATCCTGAAGGAGACAGGGCTTTGGGACGATTTCATGACCGGTAAAAAAATGGAATTCAAGAGTGTTTCCACAACAATCGACGACAACTCGTTCACATTTGAAATGTTCATGAAAATGCCTGATGGAAGTTTCTTCAAGACATTGGAGATGCATTACACCAGAACGCAATAACCCATCGGTAACAGTTTAAAATAGTTTAACCGGTTATCAATCCTGTTCAAAGAGGAAGGAATAGGTTACAATTGTATTTTTTAAAATGAGAGGAAAAATATGAAATACATTCTGTCTGCCCTGATCATAACGTCCGCATTACTCTCCCCGGCAGCCGAAGCCCCATTCGGCAAGGTTCCATCCTTCGAAGAGATCGTGTCGTTTGAAACGCCCGGCGAAGTTTGCATCTCACCTGATGGCCGGTACATATTGTACACGGTGAGATCCGTCGATATGGAAGCCAATAAATACATCACCCACATCTGGATGGCGTCCATAACGGACGGCACGGTACGCAAGATGACTCACGGCTCCGTATCAAGCGAATCCGCCGCCTGGGCTCCGGATTCCAAAAACTTCGCCTTCCTGAGGGAAGTGGATGGGAAAAGGCAGGTGCACATCATGACAGCGTTCGGAGGGGAATCCCACCCGGTAACCGATTTTAAAACCGGCGTGAATAATTTCAGACTGTCGCCTGATGGCAGGAAGATCGCGTTTACAGCGATAAAAGATGATAGTGAAAAGAAGAAAGAGATCGAGAAAAAAATGGGTAAGTTCGAAATCATCGATGACGAGAAAGGAATCGCTCATCTATGGATCAAGGTCATCGACAGCGAGGAACCAGCCCAGTCCATTATCGAGCGGGAAAACTTGCATGTGGTCGATATCGCCTGGTCCCCCCGCGGCGATAGAATCGCCTTCAGCGCCCAACCGGATTCACGGATGCAGTCGTTTACCCAATCGGACATATATATCCTGACCATCAAAGACAGGAGCATTACACCTCTTGTAAGCAGGAAAGGACCCGACCACAATCCCGTCTGGTCGCCGGACGGCGAACACATCGCCTTCAGCACTACAATGGGAGCGGAAGAATATTATTTCAACACACATATCTGCAAAATCCCCTCAAGCGGAGGAGCCATTGAAGATCTGACAGCACAATTCGACGAGGACGCAAATCTATTGGCATGGACGCATCGAGGAATCTGGTTTGACGGCTTCGACGGAATGAAGCGCCACCTCTACCGGATCAACGGAAATAACAATCAGATCCAACAGATTACCCGGGGAGACGATTTCGCTCTCGGCAGATGTTCCATATCCAGGGATGGACAGGCCATTGGGTTCTCCAGCGCCAATGCCAATACCTATTCTGAAGTCTACGCCAGCCGGACCGCCCGGTTTCGGCCAAAAAAACTGAGCGATTTCGCAACACAGGGACACAACTGGACATTGGCAACCAAAGAACGGGTAAGCTGGAAAAGTAAAGACGGCACCGAGATAACCGGAGTGTTGATCAAGCCCGTAGACTTCGACCCCACCAGGAAATATCCCTTATTGGTGGTGATTCACGGCGGCCCAGCCGGCATCTCGATCCCCCAGAAATTCGATCGGATGGGCACTTATTATCCCATCGAACACTGGGCAGCCAAAGGCGCAGTCATCCTGGAGCCTAATTACCGCGGCAGCACTGGATTCGGCCAATCGTTTCGAAAATTGAACGTCCGGAACCTGGGACTTGGCGACTACGAAGATGTAATTTCCGGCGTTGACAACTTGATTTCCAGGGGATTTATCGATGCAGACCGGCTAGCGGCCATGGGCTGGAGCCAGGGCGGCTATATTTCCGCCTTCATTACCTGTTATAGCGACCGGTTTAAAGCTACGAGCGTGGGCGCCGGTATTTCCGATTGGATCACCTATTATGTCAATACGGATATCACTCCCTTCACCCGGATCTACCTGGAGGCGAATCCCTGGCAAGACGAGGAGATTTACCGCAAAACCAGCCCCATGACCTACATCAACAATGCCAAAACCCCAACGTTGATTCAACATGGGGAATTCGACCGCCGGGTACCGATCCCCAATGCTTATAAGCTTTACCGCGGCCTTAAAGACAGGGGGGTTCCGGTGAAGTTCATTGTTTACAAAGGATTCGGTCACGGAATCACCAAGCCCAAAGAAAAAATCGCCGTACTGACTCATAATTTCCAGTGGTTCAACCAACATATCTGGGGAGAAGCCGAAGCAAAGAATCAGTGAGAGGCCGGGCTTCGACAAATTTAAAATTAATGTTGAAAATCAACGCTTGAGAAGTTAATATATTAGTAACCGGGAAAGGGGATTATAAAATGTTTACAGCAGCATTTCTTTATATAAAGCGTTTTTTTTATTGTTGCCTTGGATTCATTTTAGGCATATTCCTTCTTCTCACTTTACTCAAAGGTGGATGAACCAATCTTTGAGTGGGACGTGAGTTGTCGATAATGACACAGCCTTTAATGCCCGTCGATATGCAAGACAACCTTCCCTACCACCTGGCTGGAGTCGAGGGGGCCGAAGCGCCGGCTGTCGATACTGGCGGGATTGCATCCTATAACAAAAATTGTGCCATCGTTACAGTTGTACCTATCGATCCGTTTCAGCATCACTCCGTAAGGATGTTTGCGAAAAACGATGATGTCTCCCGCCGCCAATCGCCGTTTATGGAAAGGAAGGCTGGAAACCACGACAAAATCTCCATCCTTGTAAACAGGCGCGAGACTATTTCCTGATACACGGAATATTCTGATCAATGTGCCCACCTTATTCAGAAAATAATTGATTATGTCTAAAGTTCCGGGTACACCAATTCCAGGCCGGGGGGATACGGAGCGTTCGCTTTTTTAGTAGTTATATTTTTGGTCTTCCAGAAAATCTCCGCAAATTGATTCACCCCTTCCAACAATTCCAGGGCATTGTCGCGAGTTACGGTTTGACGGGCCTTGGATCCATGTTGCATTACTTTATGAAACACCCCTGGCAATTCGGGGAATTGCTCCACATGATTTTTTTTAATATAATCTCCAAAAATTATCCTGATCTCGTGTTTGCACTTTTCCGCATGCTCCTCTTTGGCGGCAATCAACCGACTCAACTTGTTATGAAACTCGATTCCTTTGTCGATTGTCTCATCCGCCAATTGCTGCATCAAATCAACCATACGCACCACTGTCAAAGCGTAGATCTGGGCAAAAATCGGATCGTAGATGCCGCAAGGAATATCACAATGGGCCTTGGCCCGGCCAAACTTAAAAATCCCGTCGATGAAGTTCAAACATTTATATACCATCTCTTCCTCCTGAAAATTTTTTATATACCCTTACATATATGTATGGCGCAAACGCGAGGATATTTCAACCGGGAAATAAATTTACGGTTCACTTTAATTTTCGCCAGCATGAAGCGGCGAATTCCACTTCGAAAGGCGCTCCTTTTTCAGTGATGCACTTGATGGCATTGCCCATGATCCGTAATTCTTTGATCATGGTTTTGTGGGCTGCTCCAGACAAAGCTCGCGCCCACCAGTTGAGTGGATAAACGAAGGATAATTCGCGAAAAACGACGCCGCCAGCCACAGGTTGAATAACCTTTAAATTGTCCCTGAGGGCGAAATCCTTCCGGTCCTCGATGGCGGTGGCCCGTTGGAACCAGAGATCGCCCCTGCTTTCGCGTGAAAATGCGAGTATATAATCCTGATTGGGGATAACGGGAACTTTCTTGAAAATATGAGCCTTAAACACCCCGTTTTCACCCACAGGGCCTAGCGACGCATCCCGGTCAAGATTATAGATGTGTTTATACCAATGCGGCGATTCCATCATTTGCCTTAAATAATCCGGCTCCCCTTCGATAAACACCTGTAGATAACTGACCCCGATGCCGATCTTCTTGTTAGCGATGCGCACATGCTCCTTTTCCACCACCACATGAACGGGGCGCGCAGCCGAAACTTCGGGGAAAAATTCCGGATGCTCGGAGACAAAACCCGTAAACACCCCATCATTCAACAATACACCAAGCCGTTGGTCAAAATACGTCATTACCGCATCACGAAAAACGCTCCCCGCCAGCACGCCGGTCATTAGAAGGAACACCACGGAAATCCACAATCGTCTCATCAAAACCTCCATAAAAATCAC
>JAHELQ010000298.1:0-1030 GCA_024644125.1 Candidatus Aminicenantota bacterium
CCCGGGGATGAGTTTTTAGATGTTCCTCCACCTCCTCAGGCTCAATACGGAAGCCGCGGATCTTGAGTTGCCGGTCGATACGGCCCAAAAATTCCAGCGTGCCGCCAGTGGTGAAACGAGCGCGATCTCCGCTACGGTAGAATGTTTTTTGCAGTCCATCATCATCCGCCCATGGCAATGTCACAAACCGCTCCGCCGTCAATTCCGGCCGGTTTAGATACCCGTTTGCAACACCGATGCCACCGATATAGAGTTCACCCGAGATACCTGGGGGCAGCAATTGCCGTTGTTGGTCCAGCGCCAGCACAACAGAATTTTTTATGGGGGCGCCGATTCCCGGTTCCTCGTCATCCCGTACTCCCCGCCGGCAGGTGGAGAGTACCGCCGCTTCCGTAACTCCGTACTCGACCGCGATCTCCAGTACCGGAAGCAGTTGATGGGCTTTCTTGACCAATTCTCCGGTTATGCGGTCCCCCGCCAGGGTTACGACCCTCAAGGAGGCGGCATCGACTGGATTCATATCTTCCAGCAACGACCGGAACAGGAGCGGCACGGCGATGAAGTGACAAATCTCCTCTGACTTGATGATCCTCCTCAACCGAGGAATATCCTTGATGGTCGCTTTGCAAGGAAACACCACCCGCGCCCCGGCCATCAGCGGAGTGAAAAATCCTGTCACAAAGCCGTCGAAACTGGGGGAAAACAATTGCAAACAAGACCAGCTTGAATCGATCCCATATTCTTCGCGCCGGTACAATAATGTATTGACCGCGCTACGGTGACTGACCAACACCCCCTTCGGAACGCCGGTGGTACCGGAAGTGTAGATAATATATGCCGGATCCGAGGGCGACAATCTCTTTCTCTCAAATGCCCGATGCCTGGTTGCCCGCAAGGCCTCATCGATGATGACGACAGCCTTTGCGTCACATTCCTGCGCCAATTCTCCGGTGGTCAATACAAAGGCACATCCGCTGTCATGAAGCATATAACCGCGCCGCTGCCCGGGAAGAGCCGGATCAACGGGCAA
>JAHELQ010000298.1:1088-6727 GCA_024644125.1 Candidatus Aminicenantota bacterium
GCGTTGTCGCCACGCAACTTGCCTGCTCAACCAATTGCCGGTAGGTCACGGAATTTGTATTCGCCGCAGCTCCATCCATAGCGACAATCGCTTTGACCGCCACAGATTCCGGGACCGCGTCCGCCTGGTCGAGGATCACATCATGAATAGTGAGCCCGGACGAATCGCTTTGCACAGGTTTGTTAAACCGATAGAGTATGGTCTCCCGTTCCTCCCGGTTCACCAGGGTAACGTCCGCCAGAATCACGTCCGGCTCGGCGCAGACACTGGATATGATTTCCAGCAACATAGCGCCGATCCGACGGATGGTGGCGGGAAGGAATAAATCGCTATTGTATTCGAACGCGAATGAGAGGGCGCTCGCTTTCTCCTCAGCCACCAGAGTGAGGTCGAATTTAGAACCAATATTGTCAAATAGATCTTCCAACGGGCGAATGCGCAGGCCGGGTAGCTGAATATCCGGCATATCGATGTTTTCCAGAACCAGCATCACATCGAACAATGGATTGCGGCTGAGGTCCCGGTGCGCGACCACATGCTCCACAATGTCCGACAACGGCACATCCTGCCGGTCGAACGCGGCCAACGCTTTTTCTTTTACCCGGCTCAAAAAACTGCGGAACGTCAATCGGCCGTCAATCTTCACGCGGATAGGCAGGGTATTGACAAACATTCCCATCACCGTCTCCAGGTCCGGGTGCCGCCTACCAGCCACAGGAGTCCCCACGACGATGTCATCCTGCCCGCTCAAGCGGAAGAGCAAGATGTCAAAACAGGCGAGTAGCGCCATAAACAAGGTCGCGTCCCCACGGCGAGCCAAATCGACCAATCGCCGCGTGTTTTTTTCATCGAGCCCGAAACGCTGCACGCCGCCATTGAAGGTTTGTCTCGGAGGCCTTAGGTGATCGGCGGGTAAATCCAGAGGGAGAACCGGCTCCGCAAATTCCCGCAGCCAGCCATCCAGACGTTCCGCCGACAGTTCAGCGCCGTCCGTCTCTAAAAAACGGCAGTAGTCCCGGTAGCCGATGTGAAGCGGAGCCGGTGTCTTTCCGCTATAATAATCGATAAAATCCCGGACAAAAATCCCATTGGACATTCCGTCTGTAATAATATGGTGCATGTCAAGCAATAGAAGCCGGCAATCATGGCCCCGCTCCACCAACGCCGCCCGCATCAACGGCGCATTCGCCAGATCGAAGGGGCGGATGAAGCTCTGCGTGAATTGCCCGTTGTCCCGCTCGACGATCAGTACGTCAATCGCCACATTGTCATGAATTTTCTGCACCGGGAGACCGTCCTTCATATGAAACGAGGCGCGCAACGCGTCATGCCGTTGGACCAAAAACCGGAGCGTCTCCTCCAGCCGCCTAACATCGAGGCGACCCCGCAATTCAAGGGCGGCGGGCATGTGATAGGCCGTGGACGCCGGATCCGCTTGTTGCAAGGCATACAACCTTCGCTGGACAGGAGATAGCGGCTCAAACTCCCGTTTGTCAACAGGTTTCAAACTCACAAATTCTCCCGCTTCGGCGTCATGAATCAACATGGCGATCTCCCGTATGGTGGGAGTCTTGAAGATTTCGATCAATTTGACGCGCACCGCGAATTCTTTATGGATCGACGACATCATGGTGGTTGCCTTGAGTGAATGGCCTCCCAACTCAAAGAAGTTGGCGTCGCGATCGATACTTCCGGCATCGATTCCCAAAAGCGACGCCCACATGGCAGCTAGCTTTTCTTCAGTGGGATTCTCAAATCTGCGGGTTATCGCAAACGGATGATCGTCCGCCAACTGGACCCGCAACTCCGGCGCCGTATTGCCGCCATCAGAGGGCAAACGAACTTCCAGAGACCGGATTCCGGTAGGGATTTTTTCACTCCAGACACCCCACAGCGACGCGCCCTCGGCCAATGCCCGCAGAATGTGAGACGGCTGCCCCGGAAGCGCCATTGCCGCCACCGGAACAGAAAGATCGTCCGCTTCTCCCTCAGCTTCCACGGAATCCATACCCTCCAACGCATCCATCATCACGATATTCCTGCGCTGCCTGAGCATCTCTTTTCGCTCTTCCGGCACAAACGCCAGACCGGCGATGGCACTCAATACCTCTTCGGCAGGCAATTTTCCATTGTTATCGATCATGTGCCCGATCAATTCAGCAAAAGTCAGTTCCCCTTCACTCAGCACCACCAGGTCCACATTGGCGTCCTGGAGCACAGACACATAATCGCTGGTGGCATACGGTCCGCCCGCCACAATTGGGATATCGAACCCCCACTGCCGGATCATCGCCGTAACCTGATGGAAAAAACCGCTAAAATAACTGAGAGTGCGGATACCGATCACCTGGGGAGAAAAATCGTCGAGCAATCGCTTCAATTGCCGGAAATCATCAAAATCGATGCGGGACTTGGCGATCATCCCCTTCACCCTGCCGGCGAATTCCCGGTTCAAATAAGTCAATAGGTACATCAAACCCAACGGAGGTTCCACTCCATCGTACAAAATATCCCGGTGCCGGCTAAAAAATTGAGACAGGTCCAGAAGCAATACCCGCAAGGCATTGGGCTCAGGCAGAACGGAAGGGAAATGGGTCTTCATTTTGTGAGCCGCTTCCGGCACATCCGCATCCGGCGCCATTCCCAGCGACGAATCCTGCGGATTGCCGTCGGGACCCAAACGAATCCCCGCCTCTTCCGGCGCTATGCCCGCGAAGTCCAGCAGGTCTTTTACGGTCTTGATCTCCACCGGCAGATAACTATTGTATTTCTGCACCAACTCATCCGCAGTCAAGATCTTTAATTGATAGGGCAGTTTGGCCAATAACCGCTCTTTATTCAAAAAATAATTGTTGACAAAATCCGCCTGATAACTGAGGGTGAAACTTTTGTCGAAGGGCAATGTTTCTGGCAATTCATGATAGGCGTAATGGGCGGAACGTTCGATGGCGTCGGCCGAGACGCCGTTCTCCATCGCCATGGTCGCCATGTCGGTGTTTGGGAAAATTTTCAAGATATGCAGATAGGGAAAATCCACCCATCGCAACCGTTTGAGAAAGTCCAGAGTCATCGCCGCCTCGACTTCGGTCTCGGTGGGAAAGCCGTGCATGGTGAAGAGCTCGATGATCACATGGGGATGTGTGCGGCAAATATAATCCACATTTTTGCGCAATGCGTCGAGGTCCAGGTTCTTTTTGATCAATTTTTGCAGCCGCGGCGACGCGGTCTCGAGAGCCATACCCAGCCCCACGGTGCCGGCCTTGACCATCAAATCGATATAGTCTTCGGTCAACAGGTCGCAGCGCAGGCCGTTGGGGAAGAAAAAATGCACATCCAGTCCATTGTCGATGATCAATTGAAAAAACTCGCGACTGTTCTTTTCGTCCAGATTAAAAATGTCATCCACAAACACAAACCGCCGGAATCCCATCCGGTAATAGGTCTCCACTTCGGCGAAGATATGCCGCGCCGGCCGGATCACATGCCGTTTGGGCCAGATTTTATGGCAATAGAGACATTGGTAGGGACACCCCCTGGTGGCCTGAATGGTGATCGTATGCTTCACCATGGCGAGACCGATCCTGCTCCCGTATTTCTCGTAATCCACCAAAGACCGGTCAGGCAACGGCAACGATGAAAGATCGGCGATTTGTTTCCTGACAGAGGTGACAAGCGGCTCAACCCGGTTTTGATTTAATTCCATGAGGCGCGAAAAATCGAGATCTTCCACATCGTTGTTGGTGGTGAGCAATAGCTTGCATCCGTTCGACTCGACGCGGCGTTCATCCATATATTCGGACTCGCCGCCGGCCGCCTTCACCGCCAGAGCGGCCACCGCCAGGTCGATGGGATCTTTCACCATCAATCCGACTGGATGCGGGTCCAGCAACGAATACGTCCCCAGGTAGCGGGCCAATCGATGGCTCATACTCTCCAATTGGTTATATGTGGCTGCCCGGGAAATTTCGCCGGCGTCGTTCACCAGACGAATAGCCATCGCCTGCGGCGATTGCTCGTTCCGCATTCGCACCGCTGACATCGCATCGGAAGCGCCGGAGGTCGTATTCGCTTCCTCCACATTGACCGCCACAGAGGAAAAACCCACAGCCGGGTCATACATCTTCCCCTTCATGGGCCGCAGCAAACGCGCCAGCGCTAGTTCCAATGGATTGGCTCCACTATCGTCCCCGTCCAATAAACGCAACAAACGGCGGAGGTCGGCCTTCAACGGGTTATCGCCCTCATCCGCCGGTTCAGGCAGTCGCTCGCGATCCACTTTGCCGTTGGGCATGAGGGGCAGACGGTCCAACACTGTGAAGCGGGGGATCATGTATTGGGGCAAATAATCGCGGATATGCCCCTTGATCTCCCCCACGTCAATATTTTCCAACACGACGTAGGCGGCCAGGAATTTTTCAGCACCATTGCCGCCTTTCACCACAACCACACAATCTTTCACCCCTTCCAGAGCGACGATTTTGCTCTCGATTTCGCTAAGCTCCACACGGAAGCCGCGAATCTTCACCTGGGAATCTTTCCGTCCCTTCATTTCGATGTTGCCGTCCGGCAAAAAGCGGCCCACGTCGCCGGACCGGTACAGGCGGTTGCCGGTGATGGCGGAGAATTCCCAATGATCCAATAATTTTTTATCCGTCAATTCCCGGTTATGGATATAACCCGCGATTTCGGATGCGCCATCCACATGAATCTCGCCCCACACTCCGATGGGAACCGGATTGCCCGCTTCGTCCAGAATATAGATCCGGGTGTTGGACACTGGCTTGCCCGCCGGCGGTACCGGTATGTCGTCTGCGCTGGCGGCGTCCAGGGTGTAGGATGTCACAACATGCATTTCAGACGACCCATAATGATTGTGCAGTTGGATGTCCGGGTGCTGGCGAAGGAATTGTCGCAATCCGGCGGTGATCTTTAATTGCTCGCCGGCGGTGACGATGTGTTTCAAATAGGTCTTGAGCCCGGCGTCCAACTGATTGGTTCCCGCCAATAGGTTGAACAGAAAGTTGAGATAAGAAAAAGGCAAATACAAATTCTCGATGCGGTGGGAAATTAGAAAATCCAATAGATATTCCACATCCTGCCGCTCCACATCGCCGATGAGATGAAGTTCGCCGCCGGCCGCAAGGCTGGTCAGGATTTCCTGGAACGAGACGCAAAAATTGATGGAGGTGAATTGCAACGTGCGACCTGAGCTCCCGATGGAAGTTTGCGTCGCCTGCCATTGAATGAGGTTGGAGAGGATGCTGTCGCTCAGCATAGCGCCATTGGGAGTCCCGGTGGAGCCGGAGGTGTAGATGACATAGACAATATCTTTCATGCAGCCGCGGACCGGCGGATCATCCGCCGCTTCCAACGCCACATCGCTCCACACGCCTCCGATATCCAGACACTCCAATTCCAGATCCCCGTCATCCGTCAATTGAAGACGGCCGCCAGAAGTGAGAATCAACGATGCGCGGCTATCGGTCACCATATGCCTCAGCCGATCTTCGGGATAATTGGGATCAATGGAGAGGTAACCGCCGCCGCTTTTGATGACAGCGAGAATGGCGACAATCATTTCGATGGAGCGGTCGATGGAGATGCCAACGATACTTCCGGGGCCCAGGGCATACTGCTTC
>JAHELQ010000299.1 GCA_024644125.1 Candidatus Aminicenantota bacterium
TATTCGACGCCCGGGAAAACATCCCGGAATTGGCCAGAGAGCAAAACGGTGGCAAGGGAATCGACCTGGTAATTATTTGCACAGGCGCGAAATCCGCTTTCTATCAAGCGTTCCAGTCCGTGGACCGGGGCGGCACAGTCATGTTTTTCGCAACCACCGATCCTGGCGTGGAGGTGGCGGTTCCGGTGAACGATTTCTGGAGAAATGAAATCAAGTTGATGCCTTCTTACGGCAATGCTCCGCAGGACGCAGTAATCGCCATCGAACTCATCCGGTCAGGCAGGATACCGGTGACCAAACTTGTCACCCACCGCCTCCCTTTTGCCGAAGCGCAGGAAGGATTCCGGCTAATGGCCGAGGGGCGCGAGGCATCGCTCAAAGTTATTCTCTACCCGCATCAATAAACTATAATCTATACACTGGCCGGCGGCTCCATCACCCGGAGCCGCCGCCTAACACATCGTCCACTACAATCGCCACTTGAGCGGAGCCCGGCATCTTCAACATCGAGTAATGGTTCGCCTGGACG
This sequence comes from Candidatus Aminicenantota bacterium, assembly GCA_024644125.1. Taxonomy (GTDB): domain Bacteria; phylum Acidobacteriota; class Aminicenantia; order UBA2199; family UBA2199; genus JAHELQ01. Next base: position 530 of record JAHELQ010000299.1, read on the forward strand.
ACGGATAGTTTTATAAATTGCTCACAAAACGGTTGCCAATTCGCTGAGTAATCCTGGGCCGTATGCCTTGCCTTTCGGCCGCGGAATAACAACCGGGGACAGGTCGCTAGTATCCCCGCCAAGAGTGCTGCATCCGAAATATTGTAAAAGCATACGGTTTCTCCAGCCTGGTGCATGACGAACAATCCTTGTTGAGTGTAGGATAGAGGGCAATAATCCGCCATTCTGAAGAGAATTGGAATTTCAAATATCGTAGACAAGGTGAATTCTACCGAAAACTCTTTCTATCTCACCCGCCGGTCCGGCGCCGCCGGGCAAAGGTAACGCTCGTCGGTCCACCTTTCCTCCCGGCGTCCTTGGTAATTGTTCAATTTTCATATAATGAGAAGGAATCATATACGGAGGTAAACGGCCCATGAGAAAATCCCGGAGAGACAAATCTTCCAGCGGCCTATCCGTCACCGCGTACACACAAATACTTCCACCTCCATCGCCTTCCGCTATCGCCGTAACCGCTACATCCACTATATCAGGGTGGAGCATCACGATCGCTTCTATTTCTTCCGGTTCGATCCGGTTTCCTCTGATTTTTAATTGTTCATCGATCCGCCCCAGAATTTCGATTTCTCCAGAGGCGTTCCAGCGACCGAGATCACCGGATTGGTACAGAGTTTCATCAGATGCGAACGGACTTCGTATGAATTTGTCGGCAGTCAGTTCCGGCTGATTCAAATATCCCCTCGCCACTCCAGGTCCGCCGATGAATATCTCTCCCTGAACTCCCACCGCAACGGGATTGTGATCGGAATCAAGAATATAAATCATGCAATTGGCAATCGGCCTACCGATCATACTGGTGCAAGTCGCGCGAATATTGAATTTCGCCGAAGCGGTGACCGTCGTTTCGGTGGGTCCATATTCATTAATCAATATCACGCGGGGAAGTTTGCTTTTGCTTTCGCGTATCAGGGATTCGCCGCATTTTTCACCGGCCAACACCACAACCTTCAAGCTATCCAGCTCTCCATGCATCGCCGCCCGCAACACCATTTGGTACATTCCCGGAACCAGGCTGGAGTGGGTGACGCGCTCCGCCGCTATCACTTGATCGATAAATCGGGCGTCCAATCTTTTTTCCTGGGGAATCATCACCAATGTCCCGCCCGAAAAAAGCGCGGTAAAAAAATTTGATCCAAATCCGTCGAACGCGTATGATAACAATTGTAAAGTCACATTACGCCGGGGGAAATATGGAGAATCAAGACGCCAACAGATATAATTGACCAACCCCCCATGCTCTACAGCCACCCCTTTCGGCGCACCAGTCGTTCCAGATGTATAAACGACATACAGGATATCGGACAAATGATTCACTACTTCCAGATCGCCGATTCGCGCAAATGCTTCATACCGGTTGCGCGCCAGCAATACATCACACCCCATTTCGCCGGACAGAAAAGTGGCTTGAGGATAGTTCGCCTTGTCGCTTATAATCAAACGGGGCGCGCAATCTTTTAAAATCAATCTTTTCCTTACCAGTGGAAGATCCGGCTCTAACGGGACGTAAGCTCCTCCCGCCTTGATGACTGCTAAAATCCCTACAACAGTCTCAATCGAACTGTTCATCAACAAAACCACCATGGTGTCGGGACCGACACCATGGTCTTTTAGATCCCAGGCCATGAGGTTCACCAATTTATTCAACTGGCGATAGGTCAATGTCTGATCCAAAAAAACCACCGCAATCTCGTCCGACCTTACAATCACCTGGTCTTGAAACAGTTCCTGAACCAATCGCGGTTTGGAATCTCTATGTTTTGTTTTGTTGAAATCGAAGAGCACTTTCCGCTTTTCTTCCAGAGGGATAATCTGGATATCTTTTACCAATATATCTCTATCTTCGATCACTTGCTGTAGAACCACCTGAAACATGCTGAAAATCGAGTATGCGGTTCTACGTTTGAATTTTTTTGAATTGTACAATAATTGTATTAGCAACCGGCCATCGTTTCCCTTGAAGCAAAAAACAAAATCGCTCCGGTGTTGCTCCAGGGCGGCGTGCACCCACCGCCATTCGTGCAATTGTTCCAACACAGCGACAATTCTAAACAAACAACTCCCATCAGGCAAATTAAGTAAATCTAGAATGTTTGCGATTGGGTAATGCTGATTCCGGTAACCGCTGATTACAGAATCCTTCACCTGCATGAGCAACTCCCTAAAACTCTGAACCGATCTCACGTCGTCTCTGAAAAGAACAAAACGATTCAAGTCGGAATTGAGATTTCCCCGGACGGGAGACGCAACCACAATATCGCGTTGTCTGGATAGTTTGCACAAAAGGATCTTGAGAACGGTCAGAAGAATAATAAATAGTGAAAGATCATTTCCATTACTCATATGTAAAAGGGCGTCGCTTGATTCCCTGGTAAAATATTTTTTTTCGTAATTTGCGGCAAATTCCCCATCTATAAAATGATCGGGTACCAGGTTCAATCCCGACTTCACATTCCTGAGCGTTGAAATCCAGTAGTCCTTTGCCTCCTCGAATTCTTTCATAGTAGTGTACATTTCCCTCACCATCGTTTCCCTCCCAATTTCTTGCCTAACAATTCATACAGGAATACTCAATCCAGGGAAAAATCTGCTTGCAAATCCGATTCTCCCATCACATGTAGATCCGCATGTAGATTCGATTGAATATAGCGGGACATGCCACAAGCGCTCCGCCGAAGATATTCCAACGTTTCCCCACTTATGCCCGGAAGCGTTGGTTTGATCAACTTTTCCTTGACTCCTTGATTAAAAGCCCTGAGATAAATCTTAACATCATCCATATCCAAACCATGATTCAGCACATGGAAAATGTTCCCGAAATCAAAACCGTACTGCGGTACCCATACGGGACGGCGATACCCCATCATCGGGACAAATTCCAGCAGCCGCAGTAACCGTGAGAGAGACTGGTAAATCCCGCAAACTCCTGCCCGCCACATAAGCGGCTTGCCCAATAGCGCCGGCGATTGCCCGATTCCGGTTTCATCCATTAATATCAACCAGGCTACGCGCGCCTCTCCAGGGAATTCTCTTCTCAGCGGGAAAAACCTGCAACCGCCTGACATCCGATCCAAACGTCCAATAGTATTGCCTTTCGAAGGGATATGCTGGCAGCGGCACCCGGCGATTCCCCCTACCGCCGTTAAAAGCCTCCCAATTGATAGCGACACCGGCGGCCCAAATTTCTCCGATTTTTTCAAGTAAAAACCGCTCATCGTTGACCATTTCCTTCGGGTGGCGCATGATATTGACAAAAGAATGGCCTTCCCTCCGCAAATCCTGCTTGCGCCCCAGAGTGCTCAAGGAATTACCCGGCCCCATTTCGATAAAGATTGCGTCTCCCATGTCCATCAGCCGGCCGAGCCCATCTGAAAAACGAACGGTACTTCTGAGATGGGATACCCAATAATCAGGATCCATGACTGTTTGTTCCCCGGCCCATTCGCCGCTGACATTTGCGACAAAGGGAATTTTCGGCGCATGGAGTGAAATACCCCCGAAACATTTCCTGAGAGGTTCCATCGCCGGCACCATCATCGGGGAATGAAAGGCGTGGGACGTAAACAGTTTGGAGGGAATGACCCCCTTCCTGCGCAATCGGGCGGCCAACGCTTCCACTTCCGCCGAAGGCCCTGAAATCACGACTGCCGCCGGTCCATTTACGGCCGCCAGAGCCAGGCCTTCTTTGCCCCAAATGAGTCGCAGAGCCTCCTCTTCGCCCAGAGGCGCAGCTAGCATCGATCCTTCCTCCAACTTCTGTATGATCCGTCCCCGCTCCGCCGCCAGAGTCAAAGCTTCCTCGAAGCCGAACACTCCGGATAACAACGCGGCAGTATACTCGCCCACGCTATGGCCAATCATGGCGTTCGGCTGAATCCCCCAGGCCATGAGACAACGGGCCAACGCGTACTCAAACGCCACCAGGAGCGGTTGGGTGACGGCTGTGCAATGAAGATCCCGCTCACATAGAGATAATTCCCCCTCGCAGGGATAGAGCCTCCGCTTCAAATCCATACCTGTCACGCGGCGCAACACGGCGAATCCTTCATCGAGGATTTCCCGGAAGACAGGTTCGCTCCGGTACAACTCCAATCCCATGTTCACGTACTGGGCGCCCTGACCGGGAAACATGAAAAAAACCCGCGGCGAATTTTCCGGAGCCGCGGCGGATCGAATCCCGCCGCCATGGGGTCGAGACAGCATATCTACCACATCGCCGGTATTTTGGGCCACACACCACATCCGTCGGCTGAATCCCTTGCGCCCCGCTTGAAGAGTATAGGCGATATCTTCTACGGCAAGCGAAGGATTTTCGACAAGATACTGTTTCAAGCGGTCCATCCGCCGTACCAACGCAGTATCCGTTACGGCGGAGAGAAGTATGAGGTGATAGTTGGCGGGACAGTCAACTTGTTTTGGGAGAGGATCCCACTCTTCCAGCACTAAATGGGCATTGGTGCCTCCGATTCCGAACGAACTGACTCCCGCCCTCCGTGGGAATTGGCCCCTTTCCCAATCCATTGGCATGGTGGCGACGGAAAAAGGCGAGCGTTCCAACTCAAGCCCGGGATTCGCTGTTTCGAAGTGAAGAGTGGGTGGAATCAACCGGCGCTGCAAAGCCAGGACCGTTTTTATCAAACCCGCGATACCGGCTGCCGCGTCCAGGTGCCCGATATTTGTTTTTACAGCGCCCAGAACAATTTTTCCCCCGGAATCCTGCCCAAACACCTGCCGCAACGCTTCAATCTCCACAGGATCTCCAAGGGGCGTGCCTGTCCCATGCGTTTCCACAAATCCTATACTATGAGGGGGAACTCCCGCCCGGTCCAATGCCGACCTGATCACCTCCATCTGGCCGGAAACGCCGGGAGCCGTAAATCCCACCTTGCGGGCGCCGTCATTGTTCACCGCCCAACCCTTTATAATTGCGTAAATATGATCCCCTTCTTCTTTTGCGAGGTCAAGAGGTTTTAATGCCGCCAAACCCACACCATTACCTCCCACAGTGCCGCCGGCCCTCTTGTCGAACGCCCTGCACCGACCATCGGCGGAGCGAACCATCCCTTCCTGGTATAGGTAGCCGCCTTCGTCCTCGAGGGTAATGGAAACTCCGCCGGCGATGGCCATCCTGCATTGGTCCGCCGTCAATGCGTTGCAGGCCGAAGCGACCGCCACCAACGAGGTGGAGCACGCTGTCTGGATGTTTACCGCAGGCCCTCTTAAATCCAGCGCATACGAAATCCGGCTGCACACAAAATCCCGGTCGTTCACACTCTCTAACGCCATATAATCGGCATGATCGCGCACAGAACGGTACAATTCCCGCATCCAATGATAATTCGACAACGTTCCAGCATAAAAACCGATATCGCCATCATACGACGATGGGTCGCAACCGGCGTCCTCGAGTACTTCCCAGGCAGTTTCGCACAACACCCGAAGCTGGGGATCCATCATTTCAGCTTCCCTGGGAGAATAACCGAAAAAGGTTGCGTCAAAATATTCATACCCAGGCAAAACGCCTTTGGAGGGTACATGGTTTGCTTTTAAATAAATCGCATCATCGATTCCCATCTCGCGCAATTGCCGTTCGGAGAAATGAGTCACCGCTTCTACCCCTGCTTCTAAATTGCGCCAGAATTCAGTTATGTTTTCGGCTTTTGGAAACCGTCCGGCCATCCCTATCACAGCGATAGGCCGTATATCGACCTTTGGCCGAGACGAAGTCTTGTTAGCTATCCGGTTGGAATGCCGCCTTTGCCGCGTTTGTTCCACTGGAGCTAACAATCCTTCAAGGTAACCGCTAAACGACGTGATGGTGGAATGCTGAAAAATGGAGGTCACTGGAATATCAACACCAAAAGCCGTTTTGAGCCTGCTAACCAGCCGGATCACCAATAGCGAGTTGCCACCCGCGTCAAAAAAATTCTCATGCGATCCGATGTACCTCTTCTGCAGAATATCCCTCCAAACATCCGCCACTTTTTTTTGCAATTCGGTCTCGGAACCGGAAGCCGGGGTCGCGTCCCCTACCCCGGTAGCCGCTGTCGTTAGCTCCTTCCAATCTACTTTCCCAGTAGCGGTGAGGGGAATCTTTTCCAATTGAGACAATGTCCCAGGTACCATA
>JAHELQ010000300.1 GCA_024644125.1 Candidatus Aminicenantota bacterium
TTCGTCTCCGGCCGCTTCGCGAGCCAGCCTCGCTCCGGCGAGATTGATCTCTTCCAATTTATCTGCGTATCCGTATTTTTTCAATTTATGGCAGTTGGCTCCGAAGGTATTGGTCTCGATGATATCCGCGCCGGCGTTGATGTACGCCTCGTGGATTTCCTTGACCAATTCCGGCCTGGAGAGATTCAATTCTTCGTAACAACGGTTGATGTAGATCCCCCTGGCGTAGAGCATGGTGCCCATCGCTCCGTCAAAGAGGATGACATTGTTTTCCAGACGATTCAGCAATTTATTTTTCGGCAATCTCAACTCCTTTGAATTCCCGCCCTTTAGCGGCTATCGGTTAAAGATCAAATTATAGTTGAAATCCCCCCAAATGACAAGGACCAAAAACGGGATCAAAGCTTAACGTTTTCAAATCCTGGAGTGCGGTTGATCTGGTTAAATGTCATCCGAATCGTTGCGAACCGAGTAAGCGGGAGTGCGGTAAAATACCGATTCATAGTCGATGGCCTGCTGGTCTTCAGTGGTAAGCCAGGGGACGTCGCCATGGGAATAGTCGCTGATCTGGGAGGCGTTCATATGCCCTAAACGTTCCAAAACCGAATCGATCATCTTGATCTCGTTCGCGGTAAACGTCGATAGATCTGCTTCCCGAAGCGGGAGATATTTCGTTTGTGGATAGTTGAAGTATTCATCTTTAATCTTTGTGATTTCCTTTTCTTCGATCATGCTCTCGACTATTTTTTTGAACTCCACCGGAGTCGGTCCATAATGATTTTTTTGATACGTGGCGCCGATGAGTTGTTCCTCGAATTTCTCGTAAAAATCGAAATCGATAAAATAGAGTAGCTTGTAGATGACTGTTTCGCCAATATGATGTTGATTTGATATAAGCGGGGCGCGTGGGCGCCCCGCTGTTGGGAATGGTGGGATTGGGTTATTGGCAGGTGAAGTAGCCCTTGATGGGCGCCACTAGATCGAAATGGGTGACCATAGTTTGGATGGTGCCCGCGCCGGACGGAGCGGTGCCGCTGTAGTTTGAGTAGCCCGGGTTGTAGATCGCGACCAGGCCATCGTATTGGCGATAGAGGACGAATTCCTCTTTTCCGTCGTTGTCAAAATCGCCGGTCATCATCGCGTCGAAGTATGCGCTGGAATTGGAATACCCGGTGTGCGACTTGAGTTGCGAAGCCTGCCGGTAAAAGATTTTGACCTTGTTGTCGGTGGCGGAAGTCCCGCCTCCTTGCCTGCTGTAGAGAATCAGATCGTCGAATCCGTCCAGGTCGTAATCGATCGCTGCCATATTGTCGAAATTGGCGGCATTCGTGGCGAATGAAAGGGCGAACGACGGGCCGCTGGTTTCATAACTGGAATATCCCGGATTGTAAACGACGATTTTTGTGTCGCTCTTTCTGTAGAGAGCGATTTCCTCCTTCCCGTCCATATCGAAATCGCCGGTGGTCATCAAATCGAACGGCGCTTCGGTTGTGGAGTAACCGGTATGGATATGGGCGCCGATTTTGTAAACACTGACGCGGTTGTCTGTGGACTCGGATCCCCCTCCCTGCCTGCTGTAGAAGACAATTTCGTCGAATCCGTCATCGTCGAAATCGATTGCCGACATGGCGTCGAAGTTGGTAATCCCTGTATTGATATAACCGGAGATGGCGGGCGCGCTGCCATTGTAAATCTCATAACCTGGATTGTAAATGACCACCAATCCATCGTTTTCCCGGTAGAGGGCGAACTCGTCCTTTCTGTCGCCGTCAAAATCTCCAGTGGCCAGCAATTTGAACGGGACTCCCGAGGTGGAATAACCGCGGTGGTCTGGCGGTGGCGGCGGCGATCCTGGTTTGAACAAGTCGATCATATTGTCGTCGCTGCCGTCTCCCTGGCTGCTGTATCCGAGGATTCCATCCTCGAAGATAGGAATCTGGAGCGCAGTCTGGTCTTTGTACAGGGCGATACTGCGCATCACGATATCTGGTTGAATGTCTATCTTTTGCAGATTGCCGTTCACCATCGGCCGCAAGAAACCATCCCTCAGATGGGTGATCCGGTCCCGGTCGCTTGACGAAAAGGTGGAATACATTTCGGTTCTGGCAAGCGTTGTCAGCGCGTCCGCCAGTTGGTAGGTCACTGATTCATATTTGATGTCAAGATTGTATTGTTCGAAATATTGGAGTACCTGTCCGTCCGGCGACAATCTTGGCAAATACGCCGAGCTGTGCCCGGCAGGAAAGGCCAACCCCGGTAGCAAGAAGTGGTTGATGGTTTTTACGACGCGGGCTCTCAGGTTGTCGCCGGCATTTACCCCCAACGCGTGTTCGCCATACTGATCCGGCAATACCGAACTCATCTCCACCAGAGCCCTGAGGATGATGCCGATATAATACGGATAAGTATCGTGGAATTCCGCCCGCGGAGGATAGGTCCAGGCGCCGTCGGGCGATTCCACCTGCCGTCCGTCGATGCAGCGTTCGAATATATCCAATCCGCGGTTGAGATAGCGGGGTTCTCCCGTTACCCGGAAGGCGTGAATCAGACCTGAAACCGCGAAGGCCTTGAAGTTATTGACCTGTTTGATCGCTCCGGTGTAATTTGACAATGGGTTTTCCGGGTACTCGTCATATTTTTTCGAATGGACCATCAGCCAATCCGCGGCTCGAACCACAGCGGTGAATATCTGTCGCAAAAAAACATCATCCTCATATTCGATTTCGACAAGGAACAAGTAACCTTCTGTCAAAGCGGCGAGGGCGCACGCGGTTTCGTATTCGTCCGGGTAACTCAACGCGATACCTGTATGGTCGTCGTCAAGGTTGGGAGTCGTTTGATCCGGCCTGCCGCCCCACATGATAAAGGAACCGTAATACGAGCTTCCTTCGCTCAAGTATTGTTGGCTTTCCAGATAAGCCAACGCTTCCTGGATCCGGGCCAGATACAATGATTGTAGAGAGTCGCCTCCGGCGCGGTATTTGTGGATGTAAGCACATATTCTCCTCGATGTATGCCGGATCGACGGATGTGATCCCATCCAGTAATCGTCCGGCTGGGTGGCCCACCATTCGGGATATCTATTTTGTTCTCCATTGTATACATAGAGGTCGATGTATCGGGAAAAATAACCTCTTCCCCAATACCCCGCGCCCCAATCGAGATCGGGATCTTCAATGTATTCGGGTGAAGAGCCCGGAGGATTGATCGCAGTGATCTTTTTGGCGTTGTACAGGTATTCCGAATATGTATGCATATTCTGGAACGCTGTTTCGAGATCCGCCTCAAACAGCGCCGCCTCGTCGAATCCCGCCGGTAATTCCTCAATCTCTTGAGCCGTCGAGGGCTGACTCATGATCCCTATTCCAATGAACAGACATATCACGTACAAAAATCTTTTGATTTTCATTTTTCTCTCCCCTAAAGCTAAGATCGCCTTTCCCCCGTAAGGCTTCCCGGGAAGATATTTATAGTTGGCATTAGTAGTGCCAACCTGCCTATTTAATGAAAATCAAGACCAGATAAAGGTTTTGGATGATTACTGGAGGATATGGTCTGGAAAAATATATGCCTGGAGTTACACTACATAACTCCAGGGTTATCTGTTTTTAACTGATGGTAATGACTTTGATGATGGCGATGGTGACGCCGGCGATGCCTTCGCCTCCGAGAGCGCCGGCGGCGATGATGGCCGGAGTTCCGTTTATTGATGTCTTCGGGGAGATTATTTTAACAGTGAAACTTATGAGACCGCCGAGGAACACGGTGGCCGAAATGGTCATCGGCAAAAATACGCCCAAACCCAGCGTCATGCCGGGGAAATTAAAGGTATAAAGGACGAAACCCGCTGCCAGGCCGGCTGTGAACGCCGGTAAATGGGGAAGGCCGCCAATCATGGTGGAGACCGCGTAGGCCTGGGGAGCGATCAATTCGCTACCTGGGCCAAAAGAGCCGAAGGCTTTGTGCATGGCGAACAACACAAACACAGACACAATCGCCCCGGCAATCCCGCCGACCGCCTCTGCGATCAATTGCGCCCGCGGATTTGTCTTGAGAATATACCCCGATTTGAAATCGTTCAACACATCTCCAGTGAGCCCGCAGGCCACGGCGGCAATTCCTGCTACCAGGAAGGCTTCGATGGTGGTGATATGAAGTAGAGTCCGCGCTCCCAGCAAGACAAGAATCCCGAATATTTCCATGGGATTGATGCCGGTTTGCCCGGTGATGGAAGCTGCCATCGCCGTGGTGATCCAGACTCCGAAGATTGTCAGCAAACCCGCCCACACTCCGATGCCGGTGATAATGGTGAAACAAAAAGCCAACCCCGCCATGACAATGGACCAGGCAAAAAAACCTCCGTTTCCCGAAGCGCCCTTCCGCCGTATGATCGGTCCATATATTTCTTTTGCGCGCCGTAAAATCCCTTTAACCAAAATCCCCAATCCTGTGCCGATCATGAGCCCGATTCCAAGACTATTTTTAAACGCGTCGGCGGCTTCGAGCCCAGTGAACCAATTGTTCGTAAGACCTATCGGTACGATGACCCAATGCGATAGCACAGCTCCAAGAAACCACACGCCGGTAAATAGCGGTCCGATGATGTAGCCGATGGCGATTGCCATTGGAGAGAACCAGAAGCCTCCGATGGCGCCGGGAAAAATCCTGATCCCGTCGCGCAAACCCACCACCAACGCCGTGATTCCCAGCGACGAAAACAACGTGACCGCTTTGCGGCCGCCTTTGTCGCCGGTCTTGACGGTCTGGGCGGCCGCGGTACCGATGGGAAAGGGGAGTTGTTCCTTTTCGATAAAAAATATGCGCCATGACGCGGTAAACAGAACTCCCAATAACGTCCCCGCCAATGTCATTCCCAAAAGGGGAATCACTCCGATTGTCGCTCCCGGATCCAGCATCCAGATACCGGGAATGGTGAATGCCACGCCGCCCGCCACCATACTTCCAGCGGACATAGCTGTGTGGGCGACATTTATCTCATTCAGGTTGGTATTCTTCATGAGTTTGAGCAATGTCATCGACAGGATGGCTACAAATATCGTGGGCCAGGGCAGACTACCCATGCGCAAAGATACATACATGGAGCTGGTGGTAATGACAATGGAACCCAGGATGCCCAGGATCAAGGCTCTTCCCGTGCATTGACGGTTAAACGGAATGTTGTCTGCTATTTGCTGCGCGTGCGGCACGGATCAATCGAAAATGTCGTGGAGGACGTGTGGGGAGTTGCGCCAGTTGGGGACTACTTTGACAAAGAGATCGAGATAGACCTTCCGGTCGAAATAATCTTCGATATCTTTTCGGGCCTCCTCGCCAATCTGTTTGATCAGGCTGCCCTGTTTTCCCACCACGATTTTTTTCTGCGATTGGCTCTCCACATAGATCTCCGCCCGGACAAACGTGACATCGTTGTCTCTGTCCGTGATCTCTTCCACTTTGACGGTGGTGGTGAACGGCAATTCGCTGCGGGTGAGGTTCAATAGTTTTTCCCTCACCAATTCAGATATATAGAACCGTTCCGTCTGGCTGGTGTATTCCTCTTCGGGGAAGAAATTTTCGCCTTCCGGCAAATACTTGAAAATCAAATCCTCCAGCAGGTCTACATTGATGTTTTTTAATGCCGAAAGCGGGACAATTTCTTTCCAGGGGAATATGTCCTTTAATTCGTCCATCCGCAACAGAGCCTTTGACTTCTTGAATTTGTCGATCTTGTTGATTACCAGGATGGTGGGTTTGGGGACGGAATTCAGCATTTCCAGAATGAATTCATCCTCCCGTTTGTCCTGGATATCCACGAAATAGAGCAGCAGGTCGGCATCCACCAACGAATTGTGCACATCTTTCATCATCTTCTCGTTCAGGCGGTATTGGGGTTTGTGAATACCGGGGGAATCGAAAAAGATCACCTGTCCCCGTTCCGTGGTTTTGATCCCCAGGATCTGCCGTCTCGTTGTTTGCGGTTTATTGGAAACAATGGAAACCTTGGTCTCCATAATGGCGTTCAGAAATGTCGATTTTCCAACATTTGTTCTGCCCAGCAAAGCTACATAGCCGGAGCGTCGTTCACTGTTTTTGTTCATGATATATTTTCACCTTTTCAATTCTGTTTTTCTGGATCTCCAATACTTCGAAGGTGTAATCCTCGATCGTCACCTTGTCGAGTTTATCGGGGATTTTTCCCAACTTGAAGCTGATCAATCCCCCCACCGTCTGGTAGTCTTCATCTTCGTCCACTTTTATGGCCAGCGCTTCCGCCAGTTCAAAGACGTCCGTGTCTCCCTTGACGATAAAGTGGTCCTTTTCCTTGACAATCTGTTGAATGTCTTCGTCATACTCGTCCTGGATCTCGCCGACAATTTCTTCGATGATATCTTCCATAGTTACCACTCCGGAAACGCCGCCGAATTCATCAACCACAATGGCGAATTTTTGCTTCGATTGTTGGAGTTCCTTTAAAAGTTCTAAAATCCTCATTGTATCGGGAATAAAAAATGCCGGGCGTAAAATTTCGTTTATATTAAAATTGGGTCTCTGAATATATTCGAATAGGTCTTTTGATAGGGCAATACCTTCGATGTTGTCGATGCGCTCGGAAATGACCGGATAGCGGGATTTTTTCCGTTCGTTGACAATCTTGATAATATCCTCCAGGCTGGAACCGATATCAATGTAGATCATGTCCAC
>JAHELQ010000301.1 GCA_024644125.1 Candidatus Aminicenantota bacterium
CCAATACCTGACCCCCGCGTTGAGCGCGTGGGCCACAATGGAACACTACGATAAAAACTTCTTCATGCAGTCGGCGTTCATGAACCGGACCGCTCTCACCCGCGTGGCTGGCTATGTCGGGCCCAACCTCTACCCGAAGTCCAGTTCGCTACCCTGGCTACTGCGGTTGGAGCCCCACCTTCAATATTCATATATCCACGATCTCGAAACACGGATGAACGACGAGTACTGGAACATGGGAGTGGATTTCTATCTCTCCAGGCAGGGCTTTTTGAAATTGGAATACCGGGATGAGACGGAGGCCTGGATGGGGCAGATCTTCGACCAGCATTACTTCTACGCTTTCGCCTCTGCGCGCCTGTCCAACTGGCTGTCGCTCTACGGGAGCTTCCGCTCCGGCGACCAGATCTACTATGGCCCTGGCGAACCGTTTCTCGGCAACGGCCGCCAATACATGGTCGCCGCCACGTTGCAACCGGGCTTGAATTTCAGCCTCGATCTCCAATTCCTGCATCACGACCTATTCACGGGGGACAGGCAGACATTCTACGCCATTGACATTGTAAACCTTCAAACCACCTATCAATTCAACAAATACTTCTTCGTCCGGGCGGCGGCCCGGTACGATGGTTATTACGAAAAAATTCTGACCGATTTTCTCGCCTCTATCACAGTGATTCCCGGAACCGTGGTGCACCTCGGGTACGGCTCCCTGTTCCAGAGCGGACAGTGGCGGCAAGATGGCTGGTTGCCCGGTGGAGGCCGCTATGAAAATCTCGAAAACGGGCTGTTTTTCAAGGTCAGTTATTTATGGCAAATCAAGTGATTCTTTGCCCGTCTAACTAAGGAGGCTCTGTATTTCCATGCGTGTATCAAAAGGTAGAAATCCGGACATTGAAAACCACCGGCAGGAGACACTCCTTCCGGTGGTCAATTCATACAACGAGTGGGACCCGCTCGAAGAAGTCATCGTAGGCGTCGTAGATGGCGCGGCCGTTCCGGTTTGGGATGTGTGCCTGGAAGCCACCATGCCCCACAAACAACGTTCTTTTTTCCAACAAAACGGCGGCAAGCCCTTTCCGAAAGAACGAATCGAGGCTGCCCGGCGGGACCTGGAAGAATTCGCCCACATCCTGCAATCCGAAGGCGTCATCGTGCGGCGGCCGGAAGCGGTGGATCATTGCCTGCCGTTTGCAACCCCCCAGTGGCGGTCGCGGAGCGGGATGTACGCCGCCATGCCGCGGGATGTGTTTTTGGTTATCGGCGATGAGATCATCGAGGCGCCGATGGCCTGGCGGTCCCGGTATTTCGAGGCGATCGCCTATCGACCCCTTCTCAAGGAGTATTTCCGTAACGGAGGACGTTGGACCGCCGCGCCCAAACCCCAATTGGCGGATGAATTGTATCGCGACGACTATCGGGAGCCCGGCCCCGGGGAAAAACCGGAATATGTGATCAACGAATTCGAACCCACCTTCGACGCCGCGGATTTCATTCGCTGCGGCCGAGATATTTTCGTCCAACAAAGCCATGTCACAAACCGCTTCGGCATCCAGTGGCTGGAGCGCCATCTGGGCGACCGTTTTCGCGTCCATGTGTTGGAGGTGAACGACGACCACCCCATGCACATCGACGCCTCCTTCATGCCCCTATGCCCCGGTAAATTGTTGGTGAACCGGGAACGGGTGCCGAACATTCCATCCATGTTCAAATCCTGGGATGTGCTGTACGCCCCCGAACCCTGCATCGCGCCCGGCCACCCCCTTTACATGACCTCCGCCTGGATCAACATGAATGTGCTAATGTTGGACCAGAAGCGGGTGATCGTGGAAAAAAACGAGACCACCATCGCCAGAGCCTTGAAAGAGTTCGGACTCACACCCATTCCCTGCCCCTTCACTAATTTTAACTCTTTCGGCGGCTCGTTCCATTGCGCCACCCTGGACGTGCGTAGGCGGGGCGGGCTTGAATCCTATTTTTAGCAGGAAGGGATAAATCGCCCCATGAGCCTTGATAAAACCAATATCGACGATATGCTGGCATTGACCCCCATGCAGGAGGGGATGCTCTATTTGTACTTGAAAGATCCGCAAGGCGCTGACTATATCGAAACCTTCTCGATGGAGTTGGAGGGGGAGCTCGATGTCCGCTCGTTGGAACGGGCCTGGAATGCGGTGATCCTGGCCAATGAGGCGCTTCGTACCTGTTTTGTCTGGAAGCGAGTGAAACGGCCGGTACAGGTGATCTTGAAGGAGAGCGAGCCTGTGTTCCGGGCGATCGAAGATCGAGCGCACGAATCGCGACTCCCTTTCGATCTCGCGAAGGTTCCGGTGGAGATGGAAATCCTCCAGTTCCATGATCGGTCTCATCGCCTGAGCATCCGCTACCATCATATCGTTTGCGACGGCTGGAGCCTGGGCATCCTGCTTCGGGAACTCTTCACCGCCTATCTCGCCCTTCGCGAAGGCAAGGCTCCATCGCTGGCGCGTAAAACCCGCGTGCGGGAATATATCAAATTCCTGCAACACCAGGATCCTGAAGCGCATCTGGAATTCTGGCAACGGGAACTGGAGAGCTTCGAAGGGGCCGATTCATTGGCTTCCGTTGTCATATCACCGTCATCGAAGGGCGTATCGGCAGCTTCTATCGCGTCCATCGCGGTGCCCACAGAGGTGAAGCGGGGAATCGAAGCCCTGGCTCGCGATTGCCATACGACGCCCGCTGCGGTGTTCTATTGCGCATGGGGACTCTTGCTGCAGCAGTATTGCGGCGCAGGCGATGTAATCTTCGGCGTCACAGTCTCCGGAAGGCCGCCTGCGGTATCGGGGATCAGCGACATGGTGGGATTGTTCATCAATACCCTGCCGCTGCGTTTGCGATTGGCGCGGGGGGACAGGCAAACTGTCCGGGATTTGGTGACCGCCACCGGAGAGCACCTCAGAGAGAGGGAAGTGCACGATACATCCTCTCTGGCCGAGATTTTATCCCGCGTTCGCGGCGCCGCCGGCGAAGAATTGTTCGATACAGTCGTCGTAGTGGAGAACTATCCGCTGGATCCGGTTTTTCCTCTGCTGAAACAATGCGGATTATCCGCTTCTTCCGCAGTCATGGCCGAAAAGACCCACTACAGTGTGACGCTGGGCGTCACATTGCGGGATGAAATAGAATTGGACCTGCTGTACGACGATGAGTCGTTCGATAACCGGATGATGAACGGGATGGCGCGCCATCTAGCCAATCTTCTGGCCCATATGTCCCGCGTCCCGGAGAGCGTTCTCTCTGGTCTCGACATTTTGAGCCCGGATGAACGGATGCTGCTGATTCAAACTTTCAACGAGACGACAATCGACTACCCGCGGCACGAGACCATCTACACCATCTTCGACCGTATGGCCTGCGAAAAACCTGACGCGGCAGCCGTAGTATGCGCTGACCGGTTGCTGACATACCGGGAGTTGAAACTGCAAACGGAGCGATTGGCGGTTCAATTAAAAGAACGCGGCGTCGAAGAAGGCTCGATCGTCGCAGTTTTGGCGGAGCGGTCGCTGCAACTGGCGATCGCCATCATCGGCATCCTCAAGGCTGGTTGCGCTTACACGCCGTTGGAGCCTACCCTTCCTTCCCAACGGGTCGAGACGACTATCAGCGATTGCGCATGCCGGGTCGTTGTCCTGGACGGCGAACACCGTTCGCTTCCCGAAGGCCCCGTCGCCCGCGTGATGATCCCCTGCGACGGCTATGGGGACGTGGAAGATGAAGCTCTCGATGAAAGCTTCGAAGCGGATGCTCTCGATCCCGAAGCCGTGGCCTACGTCATCTTCACCTCAGGTACCACCGGTAAGCCGAAAGGAGTGCCTGTCCCCCATCGGGCTGTGGTGAACCGGATGTATTGGGTGAGGGATAGGTACCGGTTGGATGCTCGCGATGTGGTGTTGCAGGCCACGTCGTTCATTTTCGATGTCTCGGTGTGTGAGTTGTTCCGCTGGATATTGCCGGGGGCCAGGCTATGCTTCCTTCCACCCGGAGGCGAGAGCGATCCTGCCCTCATTATCTCGGTCATCAACCGCTTCCACATCACCACCATCGATTTTGTCCCCTCCATGGTGGGCTATATCCTGGACCGTCTGGAGCTACGGAACCTTCCTGGCGACGCGGCGTCGCTGCGCTGGGTATTCACCGGCGTCGAAAAAGTGGGAACAGGCGTGGTAAAACGTTTTAACGCATTGCTTCATCGTTCTGTAGGTGCCCGGTTGATCAACGCCTATGGTCCAACCGAGAGCACAGTGGATATCACTTGCTTCGATTGTTGCGCCATAGAAGACGATTTCGAGGGGACAGTCCCCATCGGCGCCCCAATGGCCAATGTGCAGATTTACATCTTTGATCGCTATCGCCGGCTGCAACCGGTTGGCGTGGCGGGGGAATTGTGTGTCGGCGGCCGCGGCCTGGCGTTGGGCTATCTCAACCGGCCGGAACTGACGGCCCAATCGTTCACGCCCCTCTACCACACCGGCGATCTGGCATACCGGCATCCGGACGGAACAATCCAGTTCATCGGCCGCAAGGACAGGCAGGTGAAGATCCGGGGGCGTCGCGTGGAATTGGAGGAGATCGAGCAGGCGATACTGGCTCGACCGGGCGTTCTGGAAGCGGCGGTAGCGGCTCTGGACGCGGAGGGAGGCGATTCTGTCCTCTGCGGCTATATCGCGGTCAAGAACCCGCACACCTTCATCGTCGAAGAATTGCTCGACGAATTGCGGCGTCGGCTTCCAGGATATATGGTTCCCGCCCATCTAACGGCGCTTCCCGCCCTGCCCCGGACTCCGGCGGGGAAAGTGGACCAGCGTGCGTTGCCTGTCCCCAATGTCCTTGTCCGGCCACAGGCGGCGGGAGAACCCCCCCGAACCCGGTTGCAAGGGATGCTGACCTCCATCTGGGAAGAGGTCCTGGGTTTGGAGCAGGGGAGCATCGGTATCGACGAAAACTTCTTCGATCTGGGAGGTCATTCTCTCAGAGCGACGGCTCTGGCGGGTTGTGTGTTTCGTGATTTGCAGGCAGAGCTGCCGGTGACCGCCGTGTTTCAGCATCCCACCATCCGGGAGTTGGCCTCGTTTATCGAGGCCCGGGTGGGTGGCGGCGAAGACCGCATCGTCCCATCGGAAAAAATGGAGTACTACCCTCTGTCGCCGGCTCAGAAAAGACTCTTTATTTTGCAACAAATGGAGGAAACCCGTACCAGTTACAATATGTTTCAAGCGGTGGTGTTGCGGGGGGAAGTGGACATCGGAAGGTTGGAAGCGGTGTTTCGGCGATTGCTGACGCGTCACGACGGTCTCAGGACCTCGTTTGTGATCAAGGACCGGCAACCGGTGCAACGGGTGCGTCCGCTGAAAGAATTGGATTTCGAGATCAATCGCTTTCAATTGGAGGGCCGCCCGCCCGAACGGATCATCGAAGACTTCATCCGGCCCTTCGATCTGGCGCTTCCGCCGCCGATACGGGTGGGATTGGTAGAATTGGGGGAGAAGGAGCTTCTCTTGATGCTGGATATCCACCACATCGTGTGCGACGCACGCTCCATCGAACTCTTCGTCGGCGAGTTCGCCACCCTGTACCGGGGTGAAGAGCTTGCCTGTCCCTCTCTGCAATACACCGATTACGCCCTTCGGGAAGCCCGGACCCAGAAGTCCGGCGGATGGCGGTCACAGGCCGAGTACTGGTTGGAGCGATTCAAAGGAGAGATCCCGCTCTTGAATCTGCCTCTGGATTATGAGCGGCCCAGCCGCCAGAGCTTCGCGTACGACCGGGTCCAGAGTACGCTCTCGGCAGAAGCCACCGTCGCCGCCTGGAAACTGTGCCGGGAGGCCGGGCGACCGATCACCATGTACATGTTGTTGTTGGCAGTGTACGCGGCGGTGTTGGGTAAATATTGCGGGCAAGAGGACATCGTGGTGGGCAGTGGAGTGGCGGGCCGCAACCACCCGGATACAGCGCCATTGATGGGCATGTTCATCAACATGCTGGCGTTGCGCTGCCGTCCCCGCGAGAATCTGGCCTTCAAGGATTATTTGCTTCAGGTTCGGCAGACGGTGTTGGAAGCCTTCGATCACCAGGATTACCCATTCGATGAGTTGGTCAAGGAGTTGAAACTCCAACGGGAATATGGGCGTAATCCATTGTTCGACGCCGAATTCACTTTCCAGGAAGAGGAAGCTCTCGATCTGGATGTGCCGCAATTGGCCATCGAGCCCTTCGCATACCAGCATCAACTGATGAAATTTGACCTGAGCCTCACCGCTTTTGAGAGCGATGGCTCGTTGCGCCTGATTTTCGGCTTTTGCCCGGAATTGTTCAAGCGAGCCACCATCGAAGGCTTCGATCGTAACTTCAAGGAAATCCTGGCCCAGGCGACCGGAAATCCGGAAGTCTCAATCGCCGAGCTGGCGGTAACTCACAATCTCACCGGCGGCGAATCCGCCTTCGGCGAGGAAGACTATATGGATTTTAATTTTTAGCGAGAAAAATACAGGAGGAGACGGATGTCTGCAAACGATAAAATTTTATTGGCGATGGTGCCTTTCTGGAGCCCTTTGATTCCCCCCATGGGGATTTCCTGCCTCAAGAGCTATCTCTCGGCGCGCGATATCGCGGTCGTCACCCGGGATCTCAATACCCAAAAACAGGTGAAGAGCTTCTACGAT
>JAHELQ010000302.1 GCA_024644125.1 Candidatus Aminicenantota bacterium
TTCTTGAGAAACGGTCTCCCCAATTGGGACTGAATGCTGCCATAGCGCATCCCGCAGTGTGTCCAACTGGTGGAGTAACCGAATGGGATCTAAATCGTGGACTATCTTATCAAGCTTATCTGAATCTTTTATTTCTACTGAGTTTGAATCGATCAGTCGTCGGAAGGGTGTTTCTGCGCTATGATACTGGCGATAAACTCTATGATTTTTGCGCGTTTTCCTTTTTAGCTTCATTGAAGGCTGAAAAAAATTAACATATAAGCGCAACGCTCGATATATCTCTGCTAATTGTTTATACGCTCTGTGCCCTTCAAATCTATCATATCCGACTATTTTCCGGACAATAGCGCCATTCTTTTGTTCGACAAAGCACTGATCATTCTTTTTGTATGCTCGACTTCGGGTTAGCGTAATATTATTCACGCTACAATATTCAATCAGGTCGGCATTCATAAATTCACTACCATTATCTGCATCCAGTCCGAGTATTTTGAACGGAATCAATCCTGAAATCCGCTCTAAGGCATTAATAATGGTATGTTTACTCCGATTTATTAATGCTACGCACTCGGTCCAGCCTGTGGCAATATCCGTTAATACCAGAGTAGACAAAAAGGATCCAGAAGCGCTTTGCCCGCAATGCCAGACAAGATCGATTTCAAAAAATCCAGGCTTTTTTTCATGCCAATCTGAAAACGTGCGTATAGGAATCTGTTTCTTTATGAGGTTTGCGGAACTATTTAGACTCTTCTTTTTGTACTGAGTATTTGAACGCCATGGCTTCAATATTCTGTCGATTGTTGCCGGGCTTATTGAAATTAACTGGTTCCGCACTTCATCAGAAATTTCAAGGTGCCCATGATGCTCTAATATTGGCACTAATTCTTTTAGAAATGGAGCCAGACGCTTGGATGCAATGAAATTTGCAGCAGACCAGGCGATAACCAAGGCATCTTGAACCTCCTTACCATAAAATCTAGTCCGTGGTCGTTTAATTGTTTTTGAAACTGAAATATCAGATTGAGAAAGCAATCTAATTGCATATTTGCGTTTATACCCAGTTGCAGCAATAAACTCATTCAAGATAACGGTCTTGGTTCTTCGATTGGCTTCCCGATATCGCGGACCGACCGTCCATAGAAATTCACGCTTTGCTTGAAAACTCATTGTTGACCTCACAATTTACCCTCCGTTCCCTTATAGAGAAAACTTATGGTAAAATTATTCGTGAGGCAACACTTTTTGTAAAGTTACTTTTAAAGAGAGTCAATGCGGCCGGGAGATTTGAGTGTCGCTGAACACTTGCGTACGGTAGAGTTAATATGTGTAAAATAGTTCAACATTCAAGATGACAATAATTTTATTTTTTACCTGGAGATAATTTGGTCCTATTTTCTCTCATCTATCCCAGATTCCCCCACCATCCCCAAAAAATTCCAAAAATGGCCGTCATTATCTCCTCGACGCACAAGAAAAAAACCTCCCCCGACAAGTCAAACGCCCTCGTTCAGGTCACTTTCCACCTTCGCAATCCCCCACATTCCCAAAAATACCACGATTCGCGACACACCCCTCATGACTTCCACCCAAATATCCCCGATTTGTATCGCAAGGACAACAAAATGAATCACATGTGTTCTAATTTGAATCGAGGCGATTCGAAAAGTGTCTATATTGTCTCTGAAAGTGACATGGGTATCTGTAATTGTATCGAAAGTATTCCGAATTGTACCGTCAGTATCTCGATTTGTATCGAAACTATCACTAAAAGTAACGTGGGTATCACTATTTGAATCATCGCTATCACGATTTGAATCTTGAGTATCACAATTTGGATCAAAAGTACTACAAGTTGAATCGCCACTATCACAAAAGTGACATGATGTACCTGAATTGAATCATAGTGATGTAAATATTAATCATAGTGATACTGACTATATCGCCGCGCGGCCCATTTCCCTCGTGGGCCGGTGCGTTCCCGTAAAATTGCTCACCAGTCACTGACGCCTCCACTAAAATCTCCCGGCACCGAGACTCAGACCCACAAAATATCAATGAATTTCAAGAGATGTTTTAAATTACTTCAATTACATAGATCGCCAACTGGAAGAGAAACTGATCTGAATGGTGGGACAGGTAAACCAGGGAGTAAACTATTATATTTCTGTATAAATAATTATAATAATTGATGCAAGTTGAGTTCAGGTTGTCTAAAATACTGGAGTCCACGAAGTTAAATAGATTTAAGCGGAAGTGAACGTTCTGGTAATTGTACAACTGATTGCCAAAAGGAGGAACTGATAATGAAATTGGATTCGAAATTGATCGTCCTGGTAATGTTGATTGGCCTTTCGTGTGTGAGTTGTTTGGATTCTCCAGATATGGTGGAATGTCAGAAATTTAAGCTGGAAACAAGTGAGAATGGAGTTCTTCTCAATGTGAGAATCGATACGGATCTCCCCGATGATACCCTTGTCGTTGTGAGTGTTTCGCGGGTTTATAAAGAGGTCGGAAATCCTGCAACATATAGTATCGATTATTTTAGTGATAAAAGTCAGATGAGGAATTGGAAAGTCGGCCAGAATATCACGTTAAGTGATGTCGATTGGAAAGAGTCATTGAAAAAAAAGCAGGTGGAAATGTCCAGGTTGGGTTATGGCTTTGATGTCGCCTCCATTAGCGACAAAATCGAAGTGTACGCGGTCGTCCCCATTGGGCAGGAGAATCCCCGCTTTGGATTTGATAACCAGTATTTGACAGGAGTGGCGGTTCGCAGTGATGGGCAAACAAGAACTGTTCACGCGAAGGTACTCGTCAAGCGGCCAATGAAAAAAACTCCGATCGGCAAATCGACGATTCCTAGCTTGAATCCGCTGGATCTGGAAGTTGGCGCGACCTACACAGTCAAGAAAATAACACCTGTTATGCCTCATTACAATTCCAGTAATCCATCTCTGGCTATGCGCAAGATCAAATATTTAGAGGGTGGAGATTCGTTCAGAGTGGTCAAGAAGAGAATAGCGAACGGCGCGATGTGGTACCAGGTCATTGGACTGCAACGACCCACAAATAAAAAAATGAACGGTTGGATCAAGGGCATCGCGTTATTGGGCCAGAATCTGGACGGTACCCGGCACCCATGACCGAGCATTAAGACCTTCTTCAATGACATGTTGTTCATTTGTTTTCTCAAATAGCAAACGTATAGGTTTGCGAAAAAATTAAAAGGAGTGAGGATAATGATTAAAGAACACAACAACAAAAGTCTGGCCTTCGGAATTCCAGGTTTGATTTTACAAACGTTTGGATATGGAATGCAATCTCCTGAAGTGCTTCTGATTGGCAGTCTATTGCTGCTTATCGGCTTTGGATATTATGCAAAAGCAAAAGGGCGGAGCCCATTATGGGCAATACTTGGATTTTTCTCGCTTCTGGGTTTGCTGGGATTGGCGGTGTTGAAGGACATGAGCAAAGAGCCGGAAAACCCCAACCAATCCGTCATCGAAAACCAATCCACCTAAACAATGATGTTGTTCATGATTGCAGGCCCCGATTTACTGCCGATTTTGATTCGACCTGAAGACCTCTGAGTCTAACTCATAATGGGCCTCTAAATTATAGCTAGCACTACCTATCTGTGTGACCTGAATTTAGGGGACCATTATAGACCGAATGGGATTAGTGAGAACGGGATCGAAAGCTCGGATCAGCAAGGGCGAATTAGAAAGGGAAACGGTTCGAATGGCAAACCGACGCGTCTTGACTGGGTATGTGAAAAGCGATAATATTTATAGGAATTCCGGTGGGATTCCAGTTGTTTACACACTTAATCGGGATTGAGAGTAATCCAGTTTCCGGTGAACCAAGGCAAGAAAATATTTTATGGGGTTTTATAGAACCAGGAAGGAGGGCTTTGATGAAAAAATCTCGCTGGATTTATGTAGTATTCTTTCTTTCTTTCAATTTCCATATATTTGGGGACATAACTTATGGCAGTAACAATAAATCTCAATTTGAAAGTTCTGTAACAATTCTTGAGATCAGCCATGGGAGATTAATGGGTATGAGTCGAGAGAGGGAGGAGTATTATGTAATTGACAGTATTTCCTCAAAGTTGGAGAACCAGATTCTACTTCAGGTTCACCAGTTGAAGGATGGGGCTCTCAAAGAGACGGTTCATCTTAAATACGGTGACTGTGCTTCTCCTTCGGAATTGTGTGATCCAACATTTGTTCAATATCATGACAATAAGTTTTTCATTTATGATCTAGACAGAAAAATATCAATATACAATTCCGAATTCATCTGGCTATATAGTAGCCGTTATTATAAAAACCGGCATTTTGTAAATTTCTGGGGCGAAGATTCCAGTTATTTTTTTGTTTTTG
Organism: Candidatus Aminicenantota bacterium; assembly: GCA_024644125.1. Classification (GTDB taxonomy): domain Bacteria; phylum Acidobacteriota; class Aminicenantia; order UBA2199; family UBA2199; genus JAHELQ01. The sequence continues at coordinate 4,389 of JAHELQ010000302.1, forward strand.
GGGAGCAAATCATTAAACGTGACCAAGGAGAACTCAGTGTATTACTAAATTCATTCAGTAAAAGTCACCTCATTCAAGAAGATAAAATCATTGATAAATTTTTCGTGGAGTACAAACGTAAGCGATACACAAACAATGGCGTTCAATTTGTGGATATTCCGTATTTTTGCCCCATTGTAAATGGATTTGAACAGTCCGGTAAGATTGTATATTGCATAAATACCAGAAATAATTACGTTGTTTTCGATCCAGCGAATGGATCTAAAAAAAATGTGTCAGTTCCACAACTTAAAGAAAAAGTGTATACAGAAAAAGAGGCACAATTGGCTGGATACTTCAAAACTGATGGTTTTGAAGAAAGGAGAAAAAAGGCCGGCCTCGTTCTAAGATATACACCATATCATGAAAAAGTATTTCATTTGGGTATGATGAATGTGGGAGAGAATTTATTAGGGTTTATTTCAAGTATAGATTTCGGTTCAAATACTATTGATGTTGATGTCATTCAAGCTAAAACAGGGGAGTTCGTTGAAACCGTGAAACTTCCTGCAGGAAAAAGTTTTTTTAAAGGGCTCTCAATGGCAGGGCCAGGTTTTAATCAATCTTATTTTTGTTATGACAAAAACGTTTATATCTGGCAGGATGTAAATGATGAATACGAGACAATTACATGTCTTGGTGTGCTAAAAAAGGATTAGAATTAATTTTGTATAAGTCCCACAATGCGAGAAAAAAAATTCCACCAGATGATATATGTTCAGTATGGGCCGGCCAAATCCGTGATATTTGATTTTCTAAAAAAAATTATATACCGTGTCAGTACAGAGGAATTGAAGGCCTTCCAAAATAGAGGATTAGAAGAAGATTCGCAATTTGTACAAAATTTGGTGAAGGAAGATTTGATCATTGAATTTGAGGCGGGCGCCTGGATACCATCGATAAACTTGAAAATAAATGAACGGTATGGGGACAGGCTAATTTTTAAAATTTTTCTCACCATCCAAAGCGAGAGGCGAGCCATTATCGAGAGATTCTTCCGATATTCGATCTACTTCACTCATACTTGCCTGTCCCCGCTCCGGCTGCTCCGACTATCAATACTACCGATCCTGCGTTCTCGCTCATGATGCCTGAGATAAGAATCCTGAGTCGAGAGTCGCGTGAAGCCGTAGACCGTGGGGGACAGGCTGATTTTTTCTCCCATGCGGCAACCAATCATCGAGGTAGGAATCATCGTTCGCATCACCATTACGAAAAATTTCGGGAACCTCTCAGGCAATAGAGAGGAACAACTATCCACCTGTCCCCAGAATTTTCCCCTGTCCCCAGAATTTCTCTCGTAAAAATGGAGTAAAGTTTTATCTTTCTGTATAAAGATTTATAATTGTTGATTTATTGCTGAGTTTATTCTTCTATAATATTGGGGATTGGATAAGTTTCTTTCTGGTTTTTTTCGATTGACAATCTTTTTAGGAGGTATGCATGGCAAGCCGGATAAAAGAGGAGGCGACATGACGGTGAGAGGTTTTTTGCGTGAAATGGAGGCGGCGCAACGGCGTGCGGAACGGGAACGGCTGCGGAGGGAGAGGCAGATCGAACGGGAACGGAAGCAGATGGAAAAGATGGAGGAGATGGAACGGGCGGCATATGAGGTCGAGATATATGAAGAACGGATCGAGAATCTGCTCTCGATCCACAGGGAATGTGCAGAAGATATCGATTGGGAATGGATTGACGAGGGATTGTTCCCGATAATTCCTGACAAGCCCACGGCCAATGCGGAAGCGGCGCAGGAGATCTTCGACGGGTACGAGGCGTCGCTCTTTGATACTCTTTTTTTCCGGGTTGGGGCGAAACGGCGGGAATTGTACGATGCCATCGATGTGGGGCGGTCAATGGACGCGGAGGAGTATGCGCTGCAATTGCGGAATTTCGAACTGTTCTTCAAGGATTGGGAGTGGAAAAAGTTGCGGGCGGATTATGTCCTGGCAGGCGATATAGAGGTGATCAAGGAGGTTATCGAAACCATCGGACCGTTCCGGGATATCACCGACCTGGGCTCGCAATTAAAGTTCATATTGGAAACCAGCTCCCAGATCGAGGTGGACCTGGAGGTGAAGGGCAAGGAGGTAATTCCGTCGGAGGTGAAAACACTGCTGAAAACCGGGAAGTTGTCTGAGAAGAAGATGCCGGTGATGAGATTCAACGAATTGTATCAGGATTATATCTGCGGGTGCGCCATCCGTATCGCCCGGGAGTTGTTCGCGTTGTTGCCTTTCGAGAAGGTGTTCGTTCACGCGGTTGG